>NZ_JBHLWE010000001.1:0-8337 GCF_042432925.1 Paracoccus niistensis
GTCCGCGCGGCCTGAGCCTGAAGGGGAAAGGGGCACTCACGCCTCAAGCCGCCTTTCTGCAACAACGCCTCCTGAACGGCAGCTTGGACGGCGCCATTGTCACCCCCTGCCACCTCGTGCAGGCAGCCCAGTGCCAAGCCGCCTCCCGGTTGCCTGTGGACCAGCTCTGGCAGGCCGAAGGGAAGGACGCCCAATGCCCGACTTCCTTATCTTCGAGGCGCGCGATCTGCGCACGCAAGTGGGCAAGGGCAGGGGCTGAGGACATGAGAAGAAGGGCTCTTAGTTGAGGGCTTGCAGATGTGCTGTCAAACAAATGCGAACTCGTCTCAATGTTTGCAGCCGGGCCGCCTCTCAGGCGGCGCCGAGCTGACGCCACTCGGTGAGAGCGGCGGTACGGCTGCCGGTGTTGTCAGAGGAATCAGATGGTGGCGGCTGCTTCCGCTCCTTTGGGATACCTGAGAGTGCAAAAGCTTGTGCTGACAGGGATTCATCCCTTCAGACCGCCGCCCGACCGCTCCACATCGCCACCTTCAGTCTAGCTCAGATGGTTCCTCTGACAAAACCGGGCGGCCCACTGAAGCCGGCAAGTGGGGTCGCGGCATCATGCTACAAGAATCGGCCTTCAGATCCCCGAAACTTCGGCACGCAAAGCTGCCGTGCCCATCCAAAGAAAAGTGCCGGCAGGGGGCTGCCGGCACGTGCGGAGATAGCCTTGTGCTGCTGAGTCAGCTTGTGACCATGGAACATGTGGATTGCTCCAAGGGAGCCGCCGTCTGCTCAGCCGGAATAGTGCTCAGGATCTTGAAGTAATCCCACTCGCCGGTCGACTCTTCGGGGGTCTTGACCTGGAACAGATACATGTCGGTAATCATCCGCCCGTCCTCGCGGATGCGGCCGTTCGGGGCGAAAGCGTCGTTTACCGGCATTTCCCGCATTTTTGCCGCAACAGCAGGGCCCTCGTCGCTGTTCAGCTCGTCGATTGCGCGCAGGTAGTGCAGAACCGAGGAGTAGGTGCCAGCCTGGATCATGCCCGGCATCCGGCCGGTCCGCTCCTTGAAGCGCGCTGCAAACTCGCGGCTCGCGTCATCACGGTCGTGGTAAAACGAGGTCGTGCCGGTCAATCCCTGCGCGGTGCCAAGGCCCATCGCATGAACATCGCTGATGACGATGTTCAGGGCAGCGATAGTCTGGCCTGCCTGTGCGATGCCGAACTCGGCCGAGCCCTTGACCGAGTTCACAGTGTCCGCGCCGCCGTTGGCGAGGCCTACGACCTGCGCGCCTGAGCTCTGTGCCTGCAGCAGGAAGGACGAGAAATCCGTCGTGTTCAGTGGATGACGCACCTCGCCGACGATGTTGCCACCTTGCGCCTTCACCGTGTCGCTCAGGCTCTTGGCCATCTGATGACCGAAGGCATAGTCCGCGGTGATCAGGAACCAGTTGGACTTGCCCTGATCGACCAGCGCCGATGCGGTTCCGACCGACTGCGAATAGGTATCCCAGCCCCAATGGAAGCCGGTGGGAGAGCAGGCAGCGTTGGTCAGCTCGGTTGTGGCGGGCGCCGACATCAGGGTGATCTTGCCCAAGTCCTTGGCCATCGTCGTCACAGCGATTGCGGCAGCTGAGTTGGTCATGTCGGCGATGGCATCCACGCCTTGTGTGTCGAACCATTGCCGCGCGGTGGACGCGGCGATGTCGGCCTTGTTCTGGTGGTCGGTCGAGATGATCTCGACCTTGATGCCGCTCTTGCCGCCGTTGAATTCCTCAACAGCAAGGCGAGCCGCCTCGACTGAAGTCGGGCCGCTGAAGTCAGAATAGGGACCCGACAGGTCGGTCAGGACGCCAATGCGGACCACGCCGTCCGAGATCTCGGCATGGGCGAGGGCGGTTGTGCCGAGCAGGATGGCGGCGACACCAATTGCGATCTTCATGTTTCAGGTTCCTCCCATGATAGGCCGGGTTACGCCGCTCTTTTTCAAGGGCGGCGATGCATCCGGCACCGTCCCGGCCGAGAGAGCCGGCGCCGGAAGCGCCGAGATCAGCTATTGCTTGGGAAGGACATCGACAGGCCCTGGTCCACCGACTCCGGATCAGGCCAGCGGTGCGATACCGTCTTCATCTTCGTGTAAAAGCGCGCAGCATCCGGGCCGAACATGTGGGCGTCGCCGAACTTGGACCGCCGCAGGCCGCCGAAGTTGTGGTAGCCGACGGGGATCGGGATCGGGACATTGACGCCGATCATGCCCGCCTCGACCTCATTGGCGAAACGCTGCGAGGCATAGCCGCTGCGAGTGAAGATGGCGGCCCCATTGCCGAACTCATGCGCATTGACGATGTCCAGCGCCTCGTCCAGGTCCTTTGCCCGCATGAACGCACGGACCGGGCCGAAGATCTCCTCCTGCCACAGATGCATGTCCATGGTGACATTGTCGACCAGCGAGGGGCCGCAGAAATACCCACCCTCGAAGCCCTCAACCTTCAGGTCGCGCCCATCGACGACCAGTTCGCCGCCTTCCTGCACTGCCCGCTCAATGGCGTCATTGACGGACTTCTTCGCCGCCGCCGTGACCACGGGGCCAAAGTCCGCGCCTTTTGTGTCGTAGGAGCCGACCTTCAGCCTGCCGATCAGCGCCACGACCTTCTCACGGAGCGTGTTGGCAGTATCCTCGCCCACCACGACCGCGACTGAAACCGCCATGCAGCGCTGGCTTGCCGAACCAAAGCCCGCACTTACGAAAGCCGAAGCCGCCTGGTCCAGATCGGCATCGGGCATGACGATCATGTGGTTCTTGCCGCCAGTGTAGGAAGCCACGCGCTTGTTGTGCGAGGTGCCCTTCTGGTAGATATATTCGCCGACGCCGGTCGAGCCGACAAAGCTGATCGCGCCGATAGCCGGATGTTCGAGGATTGCGTCCACGATCTCCTTGTCGCCGTTCACGACGCTCCAGACGCCATCAGGCAGCCCGGCCTCGGTCCAGAGCTTGCTCAGGTGCGCGGCCGCACCCGGCACCCGCTCGGAGGGCTTCAGGATCACGGCGTTGCCGGTCGCAACCGCCATCGCCGTCATGGCCAGCGGCACCATGACCGGGAAGTTGAACGGCGCGATGCAGGCGACGATCCCGACCGGCTGGCGGAACGAGAACATGTCGATGTTGCCGCCGACATTGCGGGTGAACTCGCCTTTGGTCACATGCGGTTCGGCTGCGGCGAATTCCAGCGCCTCGAGCCCCCGGCCAATCTCGCCCTTGGCGTCGTCCAGCGTCTTTCCGTTCTCCTTGCCGACCAGCTCGGCCAGGATGTCGGTGTCGCGGATAACCAGTTCGCGCATCTTGAAGATGACGCCGATCCGGCGGGCGTGGGATGAGTTACCCCAGTCCCGGCCTGCCTTGCAGGCAACTTCGCAGACCCGGTCCAGGGTCGCGCGGTCGGCATAGTGCAGCTGATAGGCGACCTCGCCCGTGGCGGGGTTATAGACCGGCCCGGTGCGTGTGCCGAGGCCCGGGTCGAAAGCTCCGCCGATGAAGTGATTAGCGCCGTCCATGTCTTCCTCCGTTCGTCGGGCCGCTCAGGCGGGCCGAGTGAAAAGTTTCTGAATGCTGGAAAAGTCGGCGCGGACAGCGTCCTGAGCACGGCCTGCCTGCATCATGTACATGCTTTGCGCCAGGGCCCCGAAGGGCACCGACGCGCCTGCGTCACGCGCGTTCGCCACGGCGAGGTTCAGGTCCTTCAGCATCAGGCCCAGTTGGAAGCCGCCAGCATAGTCCCGGCTGGCAGGCGTATCAGGCATGACGCCGGGCCAGGGATTCCACCGGTTCAACACGAAGCTGCCAGCCGAGCTGTTGGCCATGATGCTGGACAGCTTCTCGGGATCGAGCCCTTGCGAGATCCCCAAGGCCAGCGCCTCGGCCGTGGCAGCCATCACGACGGCTGCAGTCATGTTATTGCAGAGCTTGGCAACCTGCCCCGCCCCGTTGTCGCCCGCATGGACGATCAGCCGCCCCATATTCTTCAGCACTGGCTCGGCGCGGGCGAAATCCGTCTCGGAGCCGCCGACCATGAAGGACAACGTCCCCTCTGCCGCGCCCGTCGGTCCGCCCGAGACTGGGGCGTCGATGATCCCAAAGCCCTTGTCTGCCGCGGCATGGGCAATCCGGCGGGTGGTGTCAGGACTGATTGTCGAGCAGTCGATCAACAGCGGTCGTGCGGACAGCTGTTCGATCAAGCCTTCCTCGCCCAACATCACCCCCGACACGATCGTATCGTTCGGCAGCATGGTGATAGCGAACTCGGCGCCTTCCGCCGCCTCGATCGCGTTCTCCGTCGCAGTGGCACCCTCGCTCGCCAGCATGGCGCAGGCTTCAGCGCTCACATCAAAGACGCGCAACTCGTGGCCGGCTGACAGCAGGTTCCGCGCCATGGGCGCGCCCATGGTTCCCAGTCCGATGAAGCCGATGATCGCCAATTCGTTCTCCTCCTGAGCTCAATCGGAGCCAGGATCCGCAGTCCGGGTGAAAGCCCTTGTGCGTATCCATCCCGCGTCGCGGCGTTGCCTTCCCCTGCAATGCTGCGCTGGCTGAAGACCTACCAAATGTCAGACTTCCAGAGTAGATAACGAATGCGCAGAGAGGCTGTGCAAATCTGCACAGGGGTAAGCCAATGGAGTGGGACGACCTGCGTCATTTCGTCGAGCTTGTGCGCGCTGGCACCCTGAGTGGGGCTGCCAAGCGGATGGATGTGACCCACACAACGATTTCACGCCGGCTGCAGCGTCTCGAGCAACGGATAGGGGAGCCGGTTTTCAATCGCACACCGCAGGGCTACACCCTGACGGCACGCGGCGAGGCGTTGTGGGTCGAGGCGCAGCGGATCGAGGCCGCATTCGCTCGCATAGGTCAGCACCTGCCCGAAAGTCCCAGCAGCATATCCGGCATTGTGCGGATTGGCTGCACTGAAGGCTTCGGAACACGGATTATCGCACCACTGATCCTGCATCTTCAGGAAAAATACCCGGCGCTGCAGATCGATCTCATCGTTCAGCCCAGGCCCATCCAGCTGACGAAGAACGAAGCGGATATCCTCATCACCATCGACCGTCCCGAGCGCGGACCCTATACAATCGCCAGGTTGACGGAGTATTCCCTGCATCTCTATGCGGCGCCTGACTACCTCGATCGATCAGGACCGGTGTTGCAGCAAGAGGACCTCACCTCACGCCGCCTGATCGGTTATGTAGAGGAACACAGTCCAGCTCGTGACCTGCCCAGTGCTAATGAATTTGGAGCGGCAGGCCCTCTCTCAATCCGGAGCACCAGCATCATCGCCCAAAAGGAGATGGTCGCCTCCGGCGCGGGGATCGCGCTTCTGCCCGATTTCCTCGTTGGCGAGGACGACGGGCTTGTCCGCATTTTGGAACAGGTCGTCTTCTACCGCAGCTTCTGGATGATCGTGCCATCCTCGTTGCGCCGAGTCGCCCGCATCCGGGTTGTAGCCGACACCATCGCTGAACTTATCCGCGAGCAACGGCCGCGGCTATTCCGCTGATGGCCTGCCCCAATGAGGTGGTCCGTTTCCAATCTTAGTGCATGACGGGTTGGACTTCACCCCGTCTTTGGTCCGGGCTTCATGCGACCTTCCGGGCTGCTGGTCCCACCCCGGAGCTTGGACCGGATCAGATGAGAACCTCCGGCGGGTTGGCGGCTCGGGGCGGCGCCTCGAGCCTTGATATCATGGTCTGCGGTGACCTGTCACCGATTGCGCCATGGGGTCTCACTTCGTTGTAGTGGCGGCGCCAGTGCTCGACCTTTTCCTGCGCATCGGAGAGGTCCAGGAACCAATGCTGGCCCAGGCATTCCATCCGCACGATGGCGTTGAAGCTCTCGGCGTAAGCGTTGTCGGTGGGTCTGCCCGGCCGACTGAAGTCCAGCACAACGCCCTTGCCGTAAGCCCAAAGGTCGAGTTCCTTTGATGTGAACTGGCATACCTGATCCACGCGGATCGCCTTCGGGTGTCCGTATGTTCGGCAGGCCTCGTCAAGCGCGGCGATCACCTCCATTGCCGTAGCAGACCGGCAGACGCGCATCACCGGGCACACTCGGCTCCAGGTGTCGATGACAGTCAGCACCCAGAGCCGCTTGCCCTCGAACGTCTCGTCGGACATCCAGTCCATGCCCAGACCTGTTTGGGTCCGGTGGCATCACTGCGATCGCTGCGAAGCTTCGCCATCACCCGCCTCCGCGGCGGCTTCAGCCGCATCTGCAGCCCTTCAAGGTTGTCTGACCGCCTGACCCGCTTGATGTTCACCGGCCAGCCCTCCCTTCGCAGCAGGATGTGAATACGGCGGCAGCCGTAGCGCACATGGGTCTCCGCCAGCTCGCGGATGCGCTTTCTCAGAACGTCCTGCGGCGGCCGCTTCGAGGCGTAATGGTAGGTCGAGCGCGGCGCCGGCAACGCCCGGCACGCCCGTCGGACGGACACCCCGAACACCGTCTTCACGAAGTCGATCATCTCGCGACACCGGGTCGGGGCTAGATCTTTTTTCGGATCACCTCCGTCAGCATTTCCTTGTCGAGGCTCAGATCGGCGACCAACCGGCGCAACCGCGCATTGTTCGCCTGCTCTCTCGGACCAATGGCGTTCGCAGGCTCACTCCTCAAGTTGCCTCAACCTGCGGACCTCGGAGGGCATCAGCCCGCCATAGACCTTCTTCCAGCGGTAAAACGTGGCCTGGCTCACGCCCATCTTGCGGCACACCTCTTCCACTGGCGTCCCCGTCTCGGCCTGCTGCAAGGCAAAGGCAACTTGCTGGTCGGTGAACTTCGATTTCTTCATCGGCTACGGCCCTCCAGGGTGCCCCATCGTAGCCGGAAAACTCTCGCTCAGAGCGGCCCAATCTTCCGGGAAGGGACCAGCTGACCTCGATGCCGCGCTCGTGCAGCAAGTCCTCGACGTTCCTGAGCGACAGCGGGAAGCGCACGTAGAGCATCACGGCCGGGCGGATGATCTCGGGAGAGGTCTTGAAGTACCAGAAGGGCGAGCGCTGGGCCATACCGGAAGGGTAGGGTGGTCGCTTCCGGTCCTACAAGCCGGATTTATCTGACAGTGCCCTTACTCTACCCACCCCGCTGCGTGAATCCCGCGGCACCCCGAGTTCTGCAACAACGCCGCGCGAAGCGCTGACCGGCGCAGGGATTGAGCCGGTCATTCCGTCCAAGTCCAACCGCCGCTTCCCTGCCGAGTTCGATGGGGGACACCTAAAAGTGGTGCCACCTGATCGAATACTTCTTTGGAAAGCTCAAGGAATACAGAGGTATTGCGATGCGCTGCTGCAAGACTGACGAAAGCTTCAGCGCCTTCATTGCCCTCGCAGCAACCGTCATCACGCTAAGGTGAACGTCAACAAGCCCTAGTTCGTGCCAGCGGCCTCGCCGGCCACGTCGGACAAATATTCGATCAGCTCATAGTAACGATCTTCGTCCAAATGATGACGCGAGCCAGGACGCAACTCATCATAGAGCTTGATTGGCGATTGGCCGATCAGGCTCTCCCATATATCCGCATACAAGGTGCCGTCGAGCTTCGGAAAGTAACCGTCACGGTGTTTCTTCGATGCTATGAATTGGTGGACCTTTTTGCTCGAGAGGCGTAGCTGAAGGACACGCTGATGTTCGTCGAAGGGAAGCGGCTTCTCGGCCCTTGTGGCGATCTCATTGACAATCTGGCGGATGCCGCGGGGATGCGTGTTCTCTTCCCATGTCGGCAGCGACGCCGCTTGGAGCGAAGCGAAGGGCTCAGGTAGCGGCGTCGAGTCTAGACGTAGCTGGAGCAGCTTCCCTCGGCTTCTAGCGTCCTCGGCCTCACGAAGCACCCATTCCCTGTCCACCGAGTTGCAGCTCCACAGGACGAGCACGGAGGCGGCAGAGACAAGATTATTGAGCAGCACGTCGGTCCAAGGAGCGGAGAGTTCAATTCGATCATCCCACCACGCGACCATATCCCGCGCTGCGAGGGTGCGGGAGAGGCGACGAGCGACTTCCGTGTCGGCCCGGGCGTAGCTAATGAACACATCGGGTCCTGCCATCATCATCTCCATTGGACCGTTGGCGGCAGTATACCAGAAGGGGCTTCGGACGGTATAGACGAACTGGCGTTGGCCGTGGTACCCTTGCTGGTATGACCTGCCTCCCGGAACGTCCCTCGGTTTAACGTAGAGTTTGCTTCATCATGCTCTGCCTACCAACTTTGGACCGCCCGAAGGTGGAGTTTCCGGGCTTGGTCATGACGACGGGCTGGTGACGCCGTCGGGAAAGTGCGGCGCGCTCGGGACGTTGTAGCCGATGGCGC
>NZ_JBHLWE010000010.1:0-15635 GCF_042432925.1 Paracoccus niistensis
CCTTCGTCCTCCATCTGGCTCGAAAGCTACTTCAGGGAGGACCACTTTTCAGGGGGCAGACCACTCGTGCATGCCGCCTCCGGAGGGGTGGGACTCATTCTCGGCCAATGGCTCGCGGCCAAGGGCGTGACGGCGATTGGTACGGCGGGCGGGCCGGAAAAGACCGAACTGGCCCGTGCGCATGGGTATGCCCATGTGATCGACTATCAGGCCGAGGAATTCGTTGCCCGGGTGCGCGAGATCACGGGCGATCAGGGTGTTCACGTGGTCTATGACAGCGTCGGGCGCGACACCTGGCGCGGTTCGCTTGATTGCCTGCGGACCCACGGGGCCTTTGTTAACTTCGGGCAGTCCTCGGGCCTGATCGAGGGCTTCACCCTTGCCGACCTGGCCAGGGGCTCGTTCACCGCATGCCGGCCGGTCCTGTTCCATTACATCGCCGATCCTGCCGAGTTGCGCAGGCGAGCCGCCGACCTGTTCGCCTGCGTATTGTCGGGTCAGCTCAGGGCAGGGGTCCGCCAGCGCTATCCCTTGGCAGAGGTGGCTGAAGCGCATCGCCGGCTTGAGGCGCGCAACACGACGGGGGCTACTGTGTTGACGATTGAACAGGAGCTTGGACGAAAGACCGAGGCATGACCGTGACGCGGCCGCGCTGATCGTCCCAATCACGGCAGTTCATCCGCCCATTCCGCCGGCAACGTCACAGAAGATTGTCGCAGCCCATGCCCCTCCAGCCAACCCGCTTCGAACTCAGCGTTCCCCAAGACGCAATAGACGATCTGCGGTTCCGTCTGGGCCGCACCCGTTTTCCGGATGAGGCCCCGGACTCGGGATGGAGCCATGGCGCCGATCTGACCTTCATGCGCGATCTGGCAGCTTACTGGCGCGAGCAGTTCGATTGGCGTGCCGCAGAAGCACGGCTGAATGCATTTCCCCAGTACAAGGTCGATCTTGCGGGCATTGGGCTGCATTTCCTTCACGTCCCGGGGCAAGGGCCGGATCCGCACCCGCTTCTCCTCTCGCACGGGTGGCCCGGTTCGGTCTTCGAGTTTCTCAACCTGATCCCCCGCTTGGCCGATCCCGGCCGCTTCGGCGGCGATCCCGCGGACGCGTTCACCGTAATTGCGCCCTCGCTTCCTGGCTTCGGGCTGTCCTTTGCCCCGCATCAGCCGCGGTTTTCGGCCGAAGCCATGGCGGATTGTCTGGCGTCCCTGATGACCGACGTGCTCGGCTACACCCGATTCGGAGCGCAGGGTGGCGACTGGGGTTCGTTCATCGCGGCAAGGCTCGGGCATGCCTATCCAGACAGGATCTCGGGCATCCACCTGAACTTCCTACCGCTGCGGCGCGATGCCGAACTGGTCGCGGAGCCCACCCCGGAAGAGGCGCGCTATCTTCAGGAACTCGCACATTTCCTTCGTGAGGAAGCTGGCTACCAAGCCATACAGGGCACGCGCCCGCAGACCCTTGCCTATGGCCTGACCGACTCGCCCGCGGGACTGGCCGCCTGGATAACCGAAAAGTTCCGCGCCTGGTCGGATTGCTTGGGCAATCTCGAAACGGCCATTTCCCGGGACGACCTGTTGGCGAACATTTCGCTTTACTGGTTCACGGGCGCGATCAACTCGTCCTTTTGGCCCTATTACGCGCGAGCCCACGGCCCTTGGCCGGTTCCCGAGGGCGAGACGGTCGATGTGCCGACTGGCTATGCGGCTTTCCCGCGAGAGATCCTGCGCCCGCCGCGCTCGCTGGTCGCGCGGACCTTTACCGACATCCGGCGCTGGACTTCGTTCGAGCGTGGCGGCCACTTCGCCGCACTCGAGCAGCCTGACGCCCTCGCCGCCGACATTCGGGCCTTTTTTCGGCTTTGCAGAAGTGTGCGATAGACATTCTCAAGTATCTGAGATGTTGGCCGCGCGCCGCGACATGTGCCGGTAAAGCTGTACCCGCAGGCCGTTGCACCAGAGCCCCGGCAAGCATCAGAGCCGCGAAGATCAGCAGCGCCACCACTGCCATCCTCGGCACATCGACGCTGTCGAGCAAATCCATGCTCATCCGGCTGCGGATGCCGTTCTGACAGTTCTGTGCCTGTACGAGGCAGAAGACGAGGAACAGTGCGGCCGGAACGCTCGCCAGCAGATGCGCCACCGTGGCAGCATGCCCGCCAAGCACGGGCAGTTCGACGGCATGCTACAGCGTCAGCAGCCGCCCGGTCACATAGCCAAGCCCCGCCCAGCACATCCCGGACTAGCCAGCCGCGCGTAATCAGCGATGGCGTGAGCGAGGCCGCGAACAGCGCAAGCCCCAGGTAGAGCGGGAAAAGGGACACTTCCGGTAACCGTCGCCGATCCGTGCCGCTTGCCTGTCGTTCATCTGCCGCAGGTTTGCCCGGCTTTGTCTCGACCGCGAGAGCAGGAGTGAGATGCGCAGCCAAGGTGCCACGTGTAAGTGGGTAAGGTTCGATCCTAGTGCCGCAAATGCCAGCCGGCAGAGGGCTGTCGCCTTCCGAAATGGAATCCGCGCCGCGTTAGTTCCCACCGAACAATGTCTGCTTTTGTGCGCCCCATGTGGGATGGAAACCCGAACACTCGAGGTGGAAACCATAGCGTCCCACAGAAACCACGTGGAAACCCGAGGTGGAAACCCCAAAATCCTGCCTGTGACTGGAGTTTTTGCGAGCATAAGCCCACCGCATAGAAAAACCCGTCGGAAGGACCCACAGGGGCGACAACGTGCAGCTACTCAGGGTGCCGTAGGAGATGCTGCAGGAGATCATCTCGGTTAGGCGGCTTTTCAGGGGAAGCAAAAATTCAGAGAGAGCAGAAAGATCGACGCTAAGAGCCCATCGCGGACGTTGAGGCAAGCGCTCTGCCGCATGCAGGTTCGGCCCATAGCTGCCATTCGCCGAGGAGCGGTGCTGCACAGCACCTTTCCCTATAGCCGCCATTCTTGGCAGGACTTCCTGTGGCTTATCTCACCATTGGACTGTTCGACTCAGCCGCCGGCCTCGGGTGCGCCGGCGTCTTCGGCCAGCAGCAGGGTGAAGCCCAGCACCGCCGGGTGAGCGCGCAGCGCCTCGGCCAGCCGGTCGCGATTGGCAAGGCTGGGGCCCCAGGTCGTTGCGCTGAAGGTGGTGCTGCGTGCCTGTGCGTCGTAACTCTGGCTCAGCGGCTGGTCGGGCAAGCCATGTGCCTGCAACAGCCGGCGCAGCCCGGCCGCGTCGAGCCCTTCACCCTCCCGGATCACGACGGTCAACCGCAGGCCGCTGCTGCGCGGCAGGACGGCATAGAGGATCCGCAGCCCGACCAGAACCAGCAGCGTCGCGGCCGTGCCGATCAGCGCCAGCCCGAACATGCCCACGCCATAGACGATCCCCAGGGCTGCACTGACCCACAGCGAGGCGGCGGTGGTCAGCCCGTGGACCGAAGGGCCTTCGCGGAAGATCACCCCCGCGCCCAGGAACCCGATCCCGGTCAGGATGCCATGTGCCATGCGGGTCGGGTCCGACACGATCTGCGTGCCGGGCACGAGGTTCAGCGTCCAGAGGTCCTGATGCGCCGCGGCGAGCGTCAGCAGCGTTGCGGCGAGACACACCAGGGCATGCGTCCGCAGCCCGGCCGGCTTGCCCTGCACCTCGCGGTCAATGCCGATCAGCATCCCGGTGATCAGGCTGGCCAGCAGCGGCAGACCGATTTTGATAGACAGAACCGTGGCCAGATAGTCGGGCAATTCAGGCTCCTTGGCGTAGCGGGTCTCACCCACTCGTGTGACGCCAAAGCGTGTGCCGCGCCTGATGGTTCCCGCAAGCTCGAGGGTAAGCTTATCCGAGTAATCTCCCCTCTTCCGGCGGGACGAGATCGGCTTCGATCTTCCGGCGCAGGACCTCGCCATGTTGGCCGAAGTCGCCGAAGTGGGCAGAGGCATGTATCTCAATGCGACGGCGACGAGGTCATAGACGCCCTTCAGCGCCACAACAGGTGGATCCAGACGCGCTTCGATCACAACGTCGAGGCGGTGCGGGCACAGACTGCCAAGAGCACCGGCAGGAATCGGCCTTCCAAGTGATCTTCGACGCGGTCAGAGTGTCCGGAGATCGACCGCGCTCGTCTTGCCGTTCCGGCCTGTCTCCATTTCATAGGACAGCTTCTGGCCATCTTTCAGGCTCTGCAATCCCGCGCGCTCCACGGCGCTGATATGGACGAATGCATCTGTTCCGCCATTCTCCGGGGCGATGAAGCCATAGCCCTTGTCGATGTTGAACCACTTGACCGTACCGATCGGCATGAAAGATCTCCCTGGCGCTTTCCCGCATAGGGATGCTCATGGCGCTGCTGGCCTGCAAGCACTTTCTGGGCGGAGGGAGGGGCGGATGAACCCCTGCGCGGTTACGGGATCTGTCGGCATTTCTGCCCTGCCATCCGCCTTCAGGGCGCTGGGCATGCAAGAAGGGCTGCTTTCGGCTGCGGCCCTTCCATTCGCAGCGAGATCGGCATCATACCGGTGGGTCCGGATCAATTGCGGCCGTTTCAGTTGCCGCCTTCGTTCCCGCCGCCATTGCCATTGCCGTTGCCACCGGCCTGATCTGAACCACGGCCCTGACCACGATCGTCATCGTCCTCGCCGTCCTCGTCCGCCCGGTCGTTCTGTCCGCTGGCGGGAAGCTCCTTGCCGGAGACCTGCTCGGCCCGCTCAAGACCGGTCGTCCGGTTGTCGTCCCGCGACACGAGTTCTCCGGTGTCCCCGTCATAGACGAGTTCCACCTCCTTGTTGCCACGCATGGCCTCGACCTCGATGCGCCCATCGTCCCGGTCGATCTCGATATCCTTGTAGCCTTGGCTTTCCAGGTCGCTCCGGATCCGGTCGGTCAGCGTGTCCGCCTGTGCAGCGCCCGCACCTGCACCCAGTGCGATGGCGGCGGCCATGAGGATCATCCTGGTCATGTCGTTCTCCTTGTTGACGAGGCGCTTGTAGGCCCCGGACAGGCGATGAACGCATAGGCAGCAAACGCGGATCACTCCCGTTGCCGTGATCGGCAGGCGTCTGCCACCAGTCATGAGCAAGATGGGCAACCGCTAGGGAGCACTATAGCGTGGACGCTCACCTCCCACTGCCATGCCCTCAAAAGACAGTAATGCGGGACGAAGTTGGCCATCCTGCAATGCAGAGAACGGCCTTGCGCTCCTCAATCAATAGGGTATCCCCCTATCCCATGAGTCACACCACAAAGCACAAAGCCAAGCTCCTCGCCCGGGTCCGCCGCCTCAAAGGGCAGATCGAGGCAGTCGAGCGGTCCCTCGAGGCCGACGCACCCTGTGGCGAGGTCCTGAACCTGGTTGCCTCGATCCGCGGCGCGGTCGGCGGCCTGACGGCGGAGCTGATCGAGGACCACATCCGCGAGCATGTATCCAATCCGGACCGGGACGAGGACTCCGATCGCGGGCAGGCCGCAGGCGAACTGATCGACATCATCAGGACCTATCTCAAATGAACATTCAGGCGTCGCGGCTGGCCAGCCCGCACGAGCACGTCTACCTGGGCAACAATCACGAGCGTAACGAGCGCCGGACCTGGCTGGTCATCGCCATTACCGCCGCAATGATGGTGGCCGAAATCACCGCGGGCAGCATCTTCGGCTCGATGGCGCTGATTGCCGACGGCTGGCACATGTCGACCCATGCGGGGGCCATGCTGATTGCCGCGCTCGCCTATCGCTATGCCCGCCGCCACGCCCGCAATGAACGCTTCACCTTCGGCACAGGCAAGATGGGGGACCTGGCGGGCTTTGCCAGCGCCGTGATCCTCGCGCTGATCGCGCTGCTGATCGGCTGGGAAAGCCTGATGCGGTTCTACAGCCCGGTCGCGATCAGCTTCCGCCAGGCGATTGCCGTGGCAGTGATCGGCCTGATCGTCAATCTCCTCTGCGCCTGGCTGCTGCGCGAGGACCACGCGCATCACCACCACGGCCATAGCCATAGCCATGGCCATGACCATCATTCCCATGATCACGGTCATCCTCATGAGCATGCGACCGACAACAATCTGCGCGCCGCCTACCTGCACGTCCTGGCGGATGCCCTGACCTCCGTGCTGGCCATCGCGGCGCTGACGCTTGGCAGTCTCTATGGCTGGAACTGGCTTGACCCGGCGATGGGCATGGTCGGCGCGGTCGTGATCGCGCGCTGGTCCTGGGGGTTGATCCGCGACACGGGCCGGGTCCTGCTCGACTACGTGCCCGAGGATGAGGATCTGCCAGACGAGATCCGGGCCGCACTGGAAACCGGCGCGGATCAGGTGACCGATCTGCATGTCTGGCAGCTTGGCCCGGGTCACCACGGCGCGATTGTCGCGATCCGGTCCAGGGAGCCGCTGGAGCCCGCGGCCTACCGCACCAAGCTCTCGCATATCCACGACCTCTCCCATCTGACGATCGAAGTCGAGCGCGCTGCCTGAGGAGGAAGAGCGATGGAAGGGGGCTCCTTGTGACCCTGCCAACCAACAATGCGCATGGACGCAAGATCCGTGTCAGGCGCCCGGTCCAAGATCAGCCGCATAGCCTGTCCCTGGCTCATCCGCCGCCTTGTCGATTTGCGGGCGGTGATCCTGTTCGTTGCCGCTTCCGAGGTGGAGGGCGTGGCGGAGCGTCACGACGAGGCCCCTTTTGACATTGAGGGGAGGCTTCAGTCATCGCGGCGAGCTGTGCAGCTTCGACGGATGCCGATGGAGTTCAGCCTCTCCATCGACAACCCGCGTCGGCAGTGGCTGGGCCGGCGTGCCTGACCGGTCATCATGATTGATCTTGCTGTTTATGGCGGCCTGTTTCTGGCGGCCTTCACCGCAGCGACTCTGCTTCCTGCGCAATCCGAGCTCCTAGTTGTCGGTCTTCTACTGACGGAGCACCCGCCAGGGCTGGTGCTGACTGTTGCCAGCCTCGGCAATGTGCTGGGCTCCGTAGTCAACTGGTTTCTCGGGCGAGGATTCGAACGGCTGCGCACCCGACGCTGGTTCCCGGTGAGCCCGGCCGCCTTGGCACGAGCGGAGGGCTGGTATCGCCACTACGGCAGATGGTCGCTGCTACTGGCTTGGGCGCCGATCATCGGCGACCCGTTGACTGTCGTTGCAGGAGTGCTGCGCGAGTCGTTCTGGGTGTTCTTGCTCCTCGTCAGCGTTGCGAAGATTGGCCGCTATCTTGTTCTGGCAGCAGCAACATTGGGGTTCGCTTGACTAAGTTGCCGCTCTGCCCCGGCGCTGCAAAGCAAGCTCCGTCTCTTGCAGGCGCATAGGACGGGGTTGACGAGATTGTGGTCGAGCAACCTCAAGCCATTCGTGCCCCCCGTTCGCCTTGATCGCCGCCGGCGGAGGCGGTGCCCCACCGGATTGAAATAGCGGGATGAGGGTTCTCAGCTGGTTGCCGGCACCACGGGGAAGCCTGCTGCAGCAAGGGCGGACGCAAAGCGGTCACGCGGCAGATCGCTGGTCAGCTCGACCTCGCGACGGTTCTGATCGATGACGATAGAGGCACTTGCATCGACCGACTGGATAGCGCGGGTGACGCTGCGGGCGCAGCCGCTGCAGCTCATGTTGGGGAGATGGAGACGCATGACACCTTCCTTGGTTCTTCTCATGCCTGAGCAGATGGGAGCTTCCAGCGCGGGAAGGTCAAGGCGCGCCAACAACTTCCTGATGTTGACCTTCGCGTGAATGGCCACAATCTGGCGGACATGACTGGAAGCCGTTCGTCTGCCCTCTTCCTTCCAACTGCATCGCTGCTTGTCGTGAGCTTCGTTTGCAGCGTCCTCTGGGCAGGATGGAGCTACAGCACCTCGGCCCAGACCCAGCGCGGGGCCGAGCTTTATGCCGAACATTGCGCGACGTGCCACGGCGCTCAGCTTGAAGGTCAGCCCGACTGGCAGGTCGCGGACGAAAGTGGCGTTCTCCCTGCACCGCCGCATGACGCATCCGGCCACACCTGGCACCACGATGATGCCATGCTGACCGACTACATCCGGCGGGGCGGCCAGGCGGTTCTGGACGACCTGGGCGTGTCCATGACGTCCGGCATGCCAGCATTTGGCGAGATCCTCAGGGACAGCGACATTGCCGCCATCCTCGGGTTCATCAAGTCGACGTGGCCCGAGCGGATACGCGTGATCCAGGCCGAACGGAATGGCGGCTAGGCCCGGCTCGGGACAGTGCAATCTCCTGCCAGTGCATCGAGAATCGAGCAATCCGGCTGCCCATTGCCCGCACAGCTCTGAACGAGTTGCTGCAGGGCAGTGCGCAGCTGCGCCAGATCAGCCAGCCTTTCGTCGACCTGGGCGAGATGACGCGCGGCGATCTCGCGCACGTCGGCACTGCTGCGGCTCGTGTCTTCGTTCAGCATCAGGAGGTCGCGGCAGTCCTGCAGCGAAAAGTCGAGCCGTCGCGCACGGCTCAGGAAGCGCAGCCGGTGGACATCTGCAGGGCTGAAATGGCGATAGCCGTTCGACCCGCGCTGCGGGGTCACAAGACCGATGTCCTCATAGTATCGGATCGTCTTGGTGGTGAGACCCGACGCACGTGCAGCTTGGGCGATGTTTATTCCAGTCCTTCCTTGCCCTGAAGGGTGCCACGTGCACTCTGAGCAGGGACACGGCAAGGCCGCGGCCGGGACCCGCCCCCGATCACGGCCAGGATGCCCAAGATCAGCGGGTTACCGGATGCCGTTCGCAACCTGAACCTCGCGCACGAAGCGGATGATGCCGGCCAGCTCCGGGTCCGTGAGCCCCGGAACCGGGGCCATGTTTCCAAATGGCCAGTGATGGGCACGCACCCCGTTGCGAGCTGCCAGGACGAAAGCCATGTCGCCGTGGTGGCTCGGTTCGTAGATCTTGTGGATCAGCGGTGGTGCAATTCCCGCCCGCCCCTCGGCATCGGTGCCGTGGCAGGACGCGCAACTGGCGGCGAAGGCCTGCTGACCGGCTTTGGCTTCGGGTGACAGCGTGACCGGCATGGCCACGATGGCAAGGGGTTGGCCCTCTTCTGCCAGCCTTGCGGCATCGGATTGGCCCCACAACCACCAGGCACCGCCTGTGGCGATCGCGGCACTCGCCGCGAGACGAACAGCTCGCATGATGTCTTTCCTCTGAATGGCTCCCGCGACGGGAGAGCCGCGCGAGCGGTGCCGGAGAGGCTTTGTTCGGTGGGATGTAGCTCGGATTGGCGCCGGGAAACCCGGCGCCAGCTTCTGCGATCCGGTCAGTTCGACGGCCCATGAACGATGCCGTTCGGACGGTCACCGACCGGCACCGATCCGAGCACCTCCTGACGCGCGACGTCGATGACCGAGACGCTGTCGTCCGCGATGTTGGTCACGAACACGAAGGCGCCGTCCGCCGAGGCCGACACGCCATGCGCGCCAAAACCAGTCTTCAGCGTCTTGGCAACCGAGCCCGTCGCCGTGTCGATCACCGACACGGTGTCGTTCGGCGCAGCCTCGGTCCCCTGGTTGGCGACATAGACCTGCCTGCCGTCGCGGGTGGCGATCATCTGGATCGGATTGGGACCGACCTCGATCCTGTCCGTGACCTCGCGCGTGGCGGTGTCGATGACGGCCACACGGTTCTCATCCCGCAGCGAGACATAGACCCGGCTGCCGTCAGGGGTGAAGCCGACCTGGACCGGGGCAGTTCCCACCGGAATGCGTGCCGCCTCGGTGAGGCTGGCCGTGTCGATGACCGAGACCGAGCCGTCCTCGACATTGGCGACATAAAGCTCGGTCCCGTCGGGGCTGAGGCGCAGCCCATGCGGATAGGCGCCGGTTTTGATTCGGGCGGTGACAGCACCTTGCGCCAGATCGACCACCGCCACCTCGTCGCTGCCCGACAGCGAGACGAAAGCACGCCCCTGCCGGTCGGCCACCACATGGGCGGGATGCGCCCCAACCTTGATCGTGGCAGCGGGCTTCGACAGATCCCGCGGATCGAGCATCACCAGAAGGCCGGCGGTATCGCCGCCGGCATGGTCATGCCCGTCGCCGTGATCGCCGCTGGCCGGAGTGCCGACCGCCAGCAGGAAGCGCCCATCCGGCGTCAGATCGACGTTATGGGGCGCCACCGGGATGGGCACCGTGGTCACGGCCCCGGTGCCCAGGTCGATGGCGCTGATCGAGCTGCCGCCTTCATCGGCGGACCAGATGGTGCCGCCGGTCTGGCCGAAATCGATGGCCTCGGGTTGGGCCTTCTCCTTCAGCCAGGCTTCCATCTCGGCGATCTCGCGCTCCTGCGCCGCGATGATCTGCTCGGCCCACGCCTTGGTCTGCGGGTCGTCGCCGTGCTGCTGGACAATCCGCGCCATGTCGATCGCGCCCTGATGATGCGGGATCATGCCCCGCACGAAGGCGGTGTCCGCATCCTTGGCCCTGACGCCGTCCATCATTGGCCCGTGCATCGCGCCGCTGGCATCCACATAGGCGCGGGTGAACTCGGGGGCGCTCCCATCGCCGGCAGCTTTCGATGCATCGACCGCACCGTGCATCATCCCGCCCTGCATCATCTGCTGCATGGCGCTCATGCACTCGGCAGGCATGGCCTGCATCATGGTCTGCATCTGGTCTGGCATACCCGGCATCGGCATCGCGGGGGCGGCAGGCGGGACGGCCTGTTCCCGGGGCTGAGCAGGATGGTGGGCGTCGTGCCCGGCCTGGGCCTGGGCAGCGGCGGGCAGCCCGGCTGCGAGGCCAAGGGAAAGGGCGATTGCAGTTCGTTTCATTGCTGTTCATCCATGCTGACGGGAAGGCAGCGTCACGCAGCGGACGCGCGGTCCCCGATGATCGGTGATGGCTGGATGGCGTTGCCGGGCTGTCGGTCGAAGCGGCCGGACGGCGTGGACCTGTCAGGCCCGGAACGCCTTCACACGACGAGGGATGAACGGGGCGGCCGCAGGATACCCTCGGGTGTCCGCCCCAGGCGGTCCGCCATGATGCCGAGATAGGCTTCCCCACCGGACGGCGGGTCTGCCCGCGCGCCTTCGGGCAGAAGGGCAATGATCGTGCAGAACTGATTGCAGCAAACGTCATGCGACACTGGCGCGCCGTCGCCAGACGTGTCCGGATCTTCCGAGATCGGCTGGGCACATCCTGCCGCCGCATGGGAGTGATCGCAGTTCTGGTCCAGGGCCACGGCGACAGCCGGCTCGGCATGGGTCATGTGTTCTGCGGGAAGCGAGTGGGCTCCGGCCTGCAGACCCAAGGCGGTGAAAGCCAGGAACAGCAATGCGGTTGCGAGCCACTGCCTCCAGCAACTGCGGCGCCTCATGCCCTTTGTCGCACTCCTGTTCATCCGACCGTTCGTTCTCTTCCCCTGGACCAGCTCAGGCTTCCTGCCCGCTCATGAAGCAGAAAGGCGCCATTTTCCGGCGGTACCTTCATTACACCATGTCGTGCGGGACGATGGCACCTGAAAGCGGCCAGGGCGGCTTGCGACATGATGCCGCCCGTCGATGCCGACAACCGCTTCGGGCCGCCTTCTGGTGATCACAGCCTCAACCCCCGCAGCCGGGACGCGTTCGCGATCACGCTGACCGAGGACAGCGCCATGGCGGCCGCCGCGATGATCGGGGACAGCAGGATGCCGAAAACCGGGTAAAGCACCCCTGCCGCGATCGGGATGCCCAGCGCGTTGTAGATGAAGGCGAAGAACAGGTTCTGGCGGATGTTGCGCATGACCGCCTCGGACAGCCGCCGCGCCCGCACGATGCCGGTGAGATCGCCCTTGAGCAGCGTGACGCCGGCACTCTCCATCGCCACGTCGGTGCCGGTGCCCATCGCGATGCCGACATCGGCGGCAGCCAGCGCGGGCGCATCGTTCACGCCGTCCCCCGCCATTGCCACGACTTCCCCTGCCGCCTTGTGCCGCTGCACGACCTCACTCTTCTGATCCGGCAGGACCTCCGCCTCGACCTCGTCGATGCCGAGTCGGCGGGCGACGGCTTTGGCCGTCGTCCAGTTGTCGCCGGTCAACATGACCACGCGGATGCCTTCGGCCTTCAGCGCGGCCAGCGCCTTTGGCGTCGATGCCTTGACCGGGTCCGCAATGGCAAGGATGGCGGCCGCCTGCCCATCGACGCCCATGAAGATCGCCGTCGCCCCGTCCTCGCGGAGCCGGTCGGCCTGCTCGGCCAAGGGCGCGACATCGACCCCCTGTTCGGCCAGGAACCTTGCGTTGCCGAGCGCGATGCGGCGCCCTTCGACGGTGCCGAGCGCGCCCTTCCCGGTGGGCGAGTCGAAACCCGCGACCGGCGCGGGCGCGATCCCGCGTTCCTCCGCGGCGCGGACGATGGCGAGCGCCAGCGGATGCTCGCTCGCCCGCTCGACGCTTGCGGCCAGGCGCAGCACCTCCGCCTCGGCGTGACCCGCGGCCGGAACGATGGCGGTGACGGCGGGTCGGCCCTCGGTCAGCGTCCCGGTCTTGTCGACGATGATGGTGTCGATCTTCTCCATATGCTCCAGCGCCTCGGCGTTGCGGATGAGGACGCCGGCCTGGGCGCCACGCCCGACGCCGACCATGATCGACATCGGCGTGGCAAGTCCCAGCGCACAGGGACAGGCGATGATGAGGACGGACACGGCGGCGACCAGCCCGAAGGAGAACCGCGGCTCGGGGCCCCAGATCGCCCAGGCGGCGAAGGCCAGCAGGGCGACCCCGATCACCGCCGGCACGAACCAGCCCGACACTTGGTCGGCAAGCCGCTGGATCGGGGCACGGCTGCGCTGTGCTTCTGCGACAAGCTGGACGATCTGCGACAGCATGGTGTCACGGCCGACGCGACGGGCCTCGATCACCAGGGCGCCGGACTGGTTCATGGTCCCGCCGATTGCCTTGGAGCCGACCTCCTTCGTCACCGGCATGGACTCGCCCGTCACCATCGACTCATCGACGGCACTGCGACCCTCGATCACCTCGCCATCAACCGGCACCTTCTCGCCGGGCCGGACCCGAAGGCGGTCGCCAACATGGACCGCATCGAGCTGGACCTCTGCCTCGGTCCCATCCTCGTGGATGCGCCGGGCGGTGCGGGGGGCGAGGTCCAGCAGCGCGCGGATCGCGCCGCTTGTGCTTTCGCGAGCGCGCAGTTCCAGCACTTGGCCCAGCAGGACCAGCACGGTGATCACCGCCGCCGCCTCGAAATAGACTGCGACCGAGCCGTCATGCTGGCGGAAGGCGTCGGGGAAGATGCCGGGCACGAGTGTCGCAACGACGCTGTAGATCCACGCCGCCCCCGTGCCCATGGCAATCAGGGTGAACATGTTCAGGTTGCGCGTGACCAGCGACTGCCAGCCGCGCTGGAAGAAGGGCCACCCGGCCCACAGGACCACCGGAGTCGCGAGGATCAACTGGATCCAGTTCGAGCTGCGTTGGCTGACGAGGTGATCGAGCCCGAGCAGGTGCCCTCCCATTTCCAGCAGGAACACAGGGATCGTCAGCACCAGCCCGATCCAGAAGCGACGGCGCATGTCGATCAGTTCGAGATTGGGCTCGGCTTCCAGGCTGACCAGAACAGGTTCCAGTGCCATGCCGCAGATCGGGCACGACCCCGGCCCGACCTGCCGGATCTCGGGGTGCATGGGACAGGTGTAGATCGTCCCCTCGGGCACGGGCTCGGCCTTGGCCTCCGCGGCGGCCGGATCGAGATAGCGCTCGGGCTCTGCCAGGAATTTCGCGCGGCATCCCGCCGAACAGAAGTAATAGGGCCGTCCGGCGTGCTCCGCCTTGTGCTGCGTCGCATGGGGATCGACCATCATGCCGCAGACCGGGTCCTTGACCCGATGCGCGCTGTCTATCGGAGCCGTCGCCGGGGCGTGCGAATGCTCCAGTCCGTGAAGGCTGGAGTGAACATGCTCGGGGCCGTGAGCCTGCCCCGACCGGAGATGCTCATGGCTGCCGCTGAAAGATCCGATCTCCGTTTCGGGGAGGACTGGGGATTGGTCCTTGCCTTTGCTCGCCATGATGTGCCTCGTTCGGGAACTGTCCAGGAATCGCCAGCGCTCGTCCTGCACGTTCCTGTCGCTGGAAGGTCAAGAAGAAATACCGTTCTGTCGGTGGTCCTGCTGGGCTTTCCGTCTCGGAGGATTGCCTCCTGGGTCTGCCGGAACACCGTGAGACGTCGACATGGCTTCGCTGCCGGGGTCTCGTAGCATTCATCCTTGCGGTCGTTGAGGCCGCCGCAGCTTCAAGCTCCGGCGGCCCGGCTCCTTACTTCTGGCCCGTATTCTTTTCGACCCAAGCCGTCATCTCCTCGATCTCCGGGCCTTGGGCATCGATGATTTTCTGGGCCATGGCCTTCGACTCCTCGTCGTTGCCGTATTCTAGCTCGACCTCGGCCATCGCGATGGCGCCGGCATGATGCGCGATCATCCCGCAGTGGAAGGCAAGGTCGGGGTCCTTGATGGTATGGGTGGCCATCATCGGGCCGCTCATCTTCATCATGGCCTCCATGGAGGCGGTCTGGGCCTCGTCCATGCCCTGCATCCCGCCCATCATGCCGTGCATGTTCATGCCCTGCATCATGCCGGGCATGCCGGTCATTCCGGACTGCTGGATCGCATCCCGGCAGCCCTGCGGCAGGATCGACAGGTCGGCCATCTGCTCGGGCTGAGCCGCCGTGGACGCCGCCTGCCCCGCTGCCCCGCTTTCCTGGGCGAGTGCCGCCGGAGCGGCGAGAAGGGCGGTCAGAGCGGCGACGAGTTGAAACTTGTGCATGAGAGTTCTCCTCATGAAGAAACGGGTTTCGTTTGGGATCATATTGCCGGTTCCCGGCAGCTTGCGTCGCCCGAACGCGTTCCCCGGAAGCCGGAGTGGCGCGAACCTCGGACCGGCCATGACCATGGTTTCCGCTGGAGTCGCTCAGGCAGGGTAAGAAAGGCGCGGAGGGCGGCGCAGTCGTTCAGGATCATGCCCGGTCAACGAGGCGGCCGTCATTGAGCATCGCGATGGCACGCCCCAAGGGTCGCTCAGGAGAGGCTCTTCGTCAGGAACGAGGGCCGTCAGGCACGCTTCGCCGCAGCAGGGAGGTGACTCCTTGTCAGCCGAACCATGCATATCGTGGTCAGCCTGTAGGTGCTCCTGGCTTTGCCGCAGCTCATGCAGGCCGTTGCTCGTGACAGCAGCGGCGCCGGCGTGAGGAAGGTGATGATCGTGGAGGTATGGAAGCCCGCCCATGGCAGCGGCAGCGTGCGTCACGAACATCGCCGCTGCAAGAACCGCAATCGCAGTCGCAAGCTTCTGCCAGGTTCGCGCAGCTCTCGTGCTGACGGCTTGCCGTTTCATAGGTCGGAAACGCCAGGGAAGGTAAGTTGTTCCATGTCCCCATAGGCAACCCTGCGCTCTTTGCCGGCCTGGGTCTTCGCGCTTCGTCCCAAGTTATGGTCCTCAACCGCACCCGCCAGCTGGGATGAGACGCCGGTGCAGCCGCTCAAAGAAGCGACCCAGATGCGGAAGGCGGTTTGCCTTCAAGCTGGCCGCGAAAAGAGGGGCGGCCGCCCCTGACAGGTGTCCCCGTAGTCAGGGCGCATCGGCACCAGCGCCTCGTCGATCATCTGACCTGCCATGGGATTTTTCCTCCACCGCCGATTAGAGTCCGCCCTAACTCGAGGACGGACA
>NZ_JBHLWE010000011.1:0-6422 GCF_042432925.1 Paracoccus niistensis
AGCAGGTTTGTGCCGCTGGCATCGTTCAGCCGGTCGTTGCCCGCCCCGCCGTAAAGCGAGTCGTTCCCGGCCCCGCCGACAAGCTGGTCGTCTCCCGCTTCGCCCCATAGGCGGTCGTTGCCGTTTCCGCCGTTCAGGATGTCGTTGCCGCCCCGGCCATGCAGCACGTCATTGCCGCCATTCCCCACCAGCCGGTTGGCAGCCGCATTGCCGATGATCCTGTCGGCGCCGCTGCCGCCAGTTGCATTCTCAATCTGCGTGTCGGGGGCGATCTGCATGTTGCCGGTGGCGCCCGACACGCTGGAGATCGCGCCGGGGGCAAGATCGATCGTCTGGGCCGCCGTGCCGGACGCGAAGTTCACATGGTCGACCCCGCCCCTGTCCACGATCAAGAAGGTCACCCGCCCGCCCAAGGATGCCACCGCGTCCAGCGATCCGCCGGCATTCGAATTGACCCCGTAGGTAGTGTTGCCGGCATGGATCGTCGTTGGGCCATACATCTGCTTCAGCGCGAGGTAATCGGCCAGCATCGGCGTCAGCTGATAGGCCTTGGTCGCGTTCACCCAGGTGTTCTCGTCCTGGTCGAAATAGGACATCAGGCTGATCTGCCAGCTGTCATTGGCGATGGCCGACTGCGAGAACTCCTTGATCCGACCGTAGTCCTGAGGATGGCCCAGCCCCAGTGCGTGGAGCGTCTCGTGCATGTAGGTGCGGAAGGCGAAGCTGCCGTAGCTGTCGGTGTCGCTGACCCGGTCGTTGCCGATCCGCACCGTTGCGCTGTTGATGGTCGTCCCCGAGGCCGTGGTGCGCGTGTTCGCCCCGGTGCCATCGTTGCTGTAAGTGATCTTGGCCGCGCCTGATGTTTCGCGGAACCTCAGACCCGTTACCTCTCCGATCTCGCTCAGCGTGGCGCGGGCAAGCCATTTCTCCTGCCCGGTGAGGTCGGTGAGGTTGACGGTGATGGTACCATCGGAACCTGGACGCATTGTCCGGGTCATGCCGTCGCTATAAGACGTGGTCATCAGTCTTTGGGCATATTGCTGCGGGGTAAGAACCTGCATGGGCTGAATCCTTCCGGAAGGCCAATTAGCGCTAAGCATAAGGCAACTTATTACTCTGCTTTCAGTTGCATAAAAATAGAGTTGTTACCTTTAAGGTTGTTAATCGCGCCGGGTTTGCCGGAGGCTTCAACTCCTGCGGTATTGAGCCCTCGGTCGTGAGCCTCGGAGACAGCTACGAGTTCAAGCCGGTCCGCGGCAGCGGACTGGATGATCCAGTGGATCATCCAAAGGCGCAGAACGCATTGGCTGAGACGATCAACGGCCTCTTCAAGGCGGAGGTCATCCACCGGCGCAGGCCTTGGCGCAGCTTCGAGGCCGTCGAGTATGCCACGCTGGAGTGGGTGGACTGGTTCAACAACCGCCGTCTCTTCGAGCCGATCGGAAACATTCCACCAGCGGAAGCCGACGCCAACTTCTACGCGGCTCTGGAAGCTGAAACCATGGCCGCGCAACTGATCGAAATCAGCCTCCGGCAGACCCGATGGAGTGGATGCCCCCGCCCGGCGGCATCGCAACGTGCCAAGGTGGTTGTGTCCGCAGCCACATCGCAGGGGAGGCATCAATGGCACAGGCTACCATCATTGCCATCGATCTCGCCAAGAGGACGTTCCAACTCCACGGCGCCGCAGCGGACGGCGAGGTCGTCTTCCGCAAGAAGCTGTCGCGCGACAGGCTCCTGTCGTTTCTGGCCCAGCAACCTGCCGCAATCATTGCGATGGAGGCCTGCGCCAGCGCCCATCACTGGGGGCGCGAGATCATGAGCCTCGGCCACGAAGTGCGGCTGCTGCCGCCTATCTACGTGAAGCCTTTTGTCAAGCGCCAGAAGAACGATGCGGTCGATGCGGAGGCGATCGCCGAGGCAGCATCCCGCCCGACGATGCGCTTCGTGGCGGTCAAGAGCGCAGAGCAGCAGGGGAACGGGATGCTCTTCCGCACCCGCGATCTCTGGGTTCGGCAGCGTACTCAGACGATCAACGCCCTGCGCGGACATTTGGCGGAGTTCGGCATTGTAGCGCCAGCCGGCCATGCCCGCACGGATCGCCTCGCTCAAGCGATCCAGGAAGATGTCTCGGCCCTGCCGGAGACGGCGCGCAAGCTTGCCTCGATGCTGCTGAAGCAGTTCGACGAGTTGACCGAGCGGATCGCCACCCTGGAGAAGGAGATCCGCCAACGCGCGCCCAAGGACCCCGAGGTGGCGCGGTTGATGACGATCCCCGGCGTCGGCGCCATCTGCGCGACGGCCGTGAAGGCCTTCTGTCCCTCCCTGAACCTGTTCCGCAGCGGCCGTGACTTCGCCGCCTGGGTCGGGCTTACGCCGAAACAGAACTCGACGGGCGGCAAGACACGGCTCGGCCGGATCTCGAAGATGGGCCAACGCGACATCCGCCGATTGCTCATCATCGGAGCTTCGGCCGTCGTATGCTGGGCGGCGCGCAAAGGGGCACCCGGGGGATCATGGCTCAAGCGCATGATGGCGCGAAAGCCCCGCATGCTGGTTGTCGTGGCGCTGGCGAACAAGATGGCGCGGACGATCTGGGCGGTGTCCGTGCGCGAACAGAACTACCGGGTTCCGGCGATGGCGGCCTGACCACCGTCAGCTGCCGGACCGCCGGGAAGTGCAAGCAGGGCAAGAGAGGGGTAAGGGCTGCAGTCGAAGAGACGGGATCGCGCGAACCTGAACCGCACCGAGCGCCTTGAGCGCGCAAACCCGATAGGGACGCGATCCGCATATCTCCATACAGGCCCGCGGCGCATGAAGGCCGCATCATGAGGCCGGACACACGACCGCACCTCACTGCACAGCCCCGAGCCGCTCACATTCCGCTTGCATCATAGGGGGCATCCACACACGGCGCGGTTCAAATGAGATCACGCCGAACCATCCCGAGAAGCACTTCCTGAAGTTCTGTACCATATGGTACGCGAAGCGCTGGCGGCCCTGAGGCCATCTAGGAGCCGCCATACTCCTTTTCGAGCAAGGCGACGGCCTTTTCCAGGGTCTCGCCCAGTCCCCACCCTTGCTGGTCTGCAACGGCGCAGAAGGCCGCGATCGTATCAGGACGGGCTTTCAGGTTGAGCTGGGCATTGCGTCCGGTGCGCCGCCTGCGGGGTGCAGAACTCCCCTCCCCCGCCCTCTCGGCCGTCGGCGCTTCACGGCTCTTGAAACCGGATGCCTCGGCAACCATCCGGCTTGCTGCTTTCTCTGGCTTCTGCCGATCCGCCCTCTCTGTCGCTGGCTGCCACTCCGCCGGATTGAACTCATCAAGAGCGTTGGCAAAGCCCAGATCTGCGCGCTCCTTTGCCATGTCAGGCCACCTGGGCGGCCGTGCCGCCCTTCCTGAGCTTGCCGATCACTTCGCCCGCGAACTCTCGGGCATTCTCCCGTGCTCTCTGGATGTTGCTGACCTGGTCATCCCTGAGATCAGACAGCAGCCCACCATAATCGAAGATGTCCCGGTAAGCTGCCCGCTCCACGATCGAGGTCGAGAACACCTCGATACCGGCCTTGTCGAGCTGGTCCCGTACGTTCTTGAGCGCGCGCGAGGTGACAGCTGCACTTGTGCGGGTCAGCAGAACACTGTGCATGATGGGACGGCGCGTCAGGCGCTCCTGATTGCGGATGAGCCTGATCGTCTTGGCCGCACCCTTTGCATCCATTGAGGCTCCTTGCGTGGGGATCACGACGAGGTCGGACATGCCGATTGCATTGGCCACCATGAGACTGGCCGTTCCTTCGAGATCGACAATAACGAACTGCGACTTGGCGGCCGCCTGCTCGATCTGGTCAACGATCGAGTCCTCGGTTGCCTCGCTGATGATGGTGAGATTTTCTGGTTTTCCGTCCAGCCTGCCCCACTGAGAAATCCACTTCTCCGGATCAGCGTCGATGATGGTGATCTGTGCTCCCCGGCTTGCCAACTCGGAGGCGAGCAGAAGCGCAGAGGTGGTTTTGCCCGCTCCGCCTTTCGGGTTGGCAAACGAAATCGTCGGCATGAACAGCTCGCTCTATGAAGGTGGCAGGCGATTCCTGCACTCGAGAGGGTAGCCAATAGCTAGCAAGTATCCAACTATACTAACAAGCTAACAGATAGCTACCAAGTAGCAAAAATGTATGATAGCTG
This sequence comes from Paracoccus niistensis, assembly GCF_042432925.1. Lineage (NCBI taxonomy): Bacteria > Pseudomonadati > Pseudomonadota > Alphaproteobacteria > Rhodobacterales > Paracoccaceae > Paracoccus > Paracoccus niistensis. The sequence goes on from NZ_JBHLWE010000011.1 coordinate 4,184, forward strand.
GTAGCTACTAGGTAACAAAATGTTATCAAACAGTAGCTATCAAGTAGCCCTTCTTTGTATCGAGGCGAGTTCTGCTTCTTCTGGGATCCCTTCATCTTCAAGGTCCATGCGCCAATCTGCGATCCTTGCATCCCACTTACATTCACCCTTGATACAGACCATACGATGGCCCATTTTTTTTGGTACATGCTTAAGGAATCTGGCCGATGCACATCCCCTTGTCGGACGCCAAGGCTCGCCTGACCGATCTCGTGCGCCAGGCGGAGGCAGGCGAGGAGGTCGTGCTCACCCGTCATGGCAAGCCAGCTGCGCGGATTGTGCCGATAGCCCCAGCTTTCACAGGAGCTGCACGAGCACGGCTCCTTGAAACCCTGCAACGTTCCGCTGCCCGAAACACAACCCGCGGTCCCGAGGCTGCGCGCAGCCAAGACTTTCTTTACGATAAAAACGGGCTGCCAGGTTGAGCGGGGCAGGGGAGGGGCCCGCTGCACCTGCCAGGCAAACTTTTGAAACTCCAAGTCCCGTGGTGCTCGATACATCGGCACTGATAGCGGTGCTCCTGAGCGAGCCTGTGGGCGCGGTCTGCGCTTCTATCCTGAAATCCGATGCGCGGCTCCTGATCTCTGCGGGCACGCTTGCCGAAGCTTTGATCGTTGCCGGCAATCGTGGAGTTCGAGAGGAGATGGCCATGCTCGTGGCGGAGGGTGGTGTAGAGGTCATACCCGTGAGCGCTGCCGCGGCTGCGCGCGTAGCCGAAGCCTACGCCACATGGGGCAAGGGCAAACATCCGGCAGGGCTCAACTTCGGTGATTGCTTTGCCTATGCGCTAGCACGAGAGACACGAAGCCCACTCCTCTACGTCGGTGATGACTTTTCCAAGACGGACGTAGTTTCGGCAGTCTAGCCGCTTGCCTGCACATTCTGGGCATGTCTCTGCCCGCCCTCTCGCAGGACCATCGACGCGCCCGATGGCCGCTGCTTGTCAGCGGAAGCTGATCAATCAGGCTTCTCGGAAGGTTTTCACCTCGAGGGCAGGGGATTGCATGGAACGTTAATCTACTTCAAAGAGAGCAGGTGTCACGAGTTAACGCGTTTTGGTAGAGTTATGATCATTACGTGCGCGGACTATCCTGACTCACTCATCGGCTGCCAGGCAGTAACCACAGAGTGTGATGTCCGTCACATGCAGCGCATGTCGAGGACAGATGAACCACTCTCTTCCCAGCATCACGGACCATCCTTCCGATAAGGGACGAACCTACATCATCAACTCGGCCGGAGCCGGCCCGGATATGGCCAGCGGTACGTCGGGGAACGACACCTTCCATGCCAAGACAAGTGGAAGAACCGAAGACCAGATCCATATCATGGCGGGCGACGGGGATGATATTCTGAATCTGAACCTGGATGTTCTTGGTCTGAAAACGATCCAACATGGTCATCATGTGTTTGGGGGAAAGGGAGCAGACAGGTTCGTCTTTCAGAATCTCGAGATGATGCGCGGAACAGTTGTCGGGCGGATTGACGATCTGACGTCCGAAGACAGTATCTTCATTGGCTCCCAACGGCTTGATCTTTCTCGTCCGCAGGCAATAAAGGGCTTCGATGTCCAAGTGATCCTGTATAATGGCCAACAGTGGCTGGAGATGAAGAACTCGATCGGCGGCCGGGCTCTCTACAATCTTGAGGGGGCGCGACAGAAGCTCCAGCCTGATGGAACCTGGGCTGATGAAGGGCACTTCCTTCACTGGAGTCATAGGCTTCCGGCCGTTCTGCCGGTCGTACGTTATGAAGATCCCATTAATTTCATTCCTGCTGCTCTGAGTGTCGATTTTCGTGCAAGCCATGATCTTTCAACCAAAGATGATCTTGCAACACCAGTATCTCAAAAAGGCACTGCCCAGAATGACCTTATTGTAACTCGTCGCGGAAACGATTGGATTTCCGGGGAGGCGGGCAACGACAGCATCGATGGCTTCATGGGCTCCGATACGATCTACGGAGGCAACGGGAACGATTTAATCGAAGGTGGAAAAGGATTGGACCGCCTCTGGGGGGAGGAGGGTCATGACATCCTCTCGGGAGGCACAGATGACGACACGCTGGTAGGTGGTGTTGGAAATGACATTCTGTTTGGTGGGAGCGAAAACGATGTTCTGATCGGTGATGCGGGCGACGACTCGCTTTACGGCGGGGCGGGCAACGACCGGCTGAACGATGCCAGCGGCACAAACCTGCT
>NZ_JBHLWE010000012.1:0-610 GCF_042432925.1 Paracoccus niistensis
CCTTCGTCCTCCATCTGGCTCGAAAGCTACTTCAGGGAGGACCACTTTTCAGGGGGCAGACCAGTTCCGATTGCCGCGCAACCCTTAAGCTGGCAGGGATTTTCTGACGGAACGCACATTACCGCTACCCGGCAGCAGGGCGTCGTTAAAGCCGATCTGTCAATCGTCGACTGGGCCGTGATGAGCGCCAGCACGCACAGGAACGTTGACCTTCTGCGGCCCGCACCTCCTCGACCAGCTACTCTGGACGGCATCAAAATCGTTGGAGCAGATCAAGACATCACGACTGCGGCTCTCTGGCTTAGGTCCCATTATCCCGAGTTGATTCCTGAAAGAGGCTTCACCGTTACGGTTGTCCCACACATCCCCGGTGGTCTCGGGGATTATCAACCTTCGTCTGGGCAAATGCGGATCAAGTCGGGCCAAGGTGTTCAGGGTTATATTAAAACACTGGCCCATGAACTCCTTCACTGGCATGAAAGAGAAGAAGGTATAATGCCTTTCCTGGCTACATTCCTTAATTTCGAACGAGGGGAGGAGGAAAGGCTGAGGTGGTCCCGGCTTTTGAGACAGGGGCATAAGGTGGATCGCCTAATGAAAAGGACGATCC
>NZ_JBHLWE010000013.1:0-14625 GCF_042432925.1 Paracoccus niistensis
CCTTCGTCCTCCATCTGGCTCGAAAGCTACTTCAGGGAGGACCACTTTTCAGGGGGCAGACCATCCTGCGCTGGACCGCATCTCGGTCGAGCCGCCGCTGACCTATTCCCGCATCGGCGGCAACGGTGGTCCCATCGACAAGCAGCCCGCCGTCTTCGACGCGGTGGGCTGGCTCAACGGCCCTGATGGGCAGCCGGAAACCGAAGACGACATCCGCGTGGGCGTCATGGCCGCCGACTGGCGGACCGAGGACTTCGACCCCGCCGCCGCCGAGATGAAGGACGCGCATTACGCGGGGACCATCGGACCGACCGGCATCTTCGAGCCGGGCGACGCCGGCCCCAACCCCGAACGGCACATGAGCGCCAACAATGTCGGCAACCTGAACGTGGTCGCGACCGTCAGGGACGGCGACCGGACGCACGAGGCGAAGGCGCATCTCTATGCGACCGTGCAGCGCTTCGTCGACACTCCGATCCGCTGAGGTCCGCCATGGGTTCCCTAGCCTTCATCCCCCATAACGCGCACCGGGTGGACGTGGACGGCCGCGCCATGCTGATGCATGTCCCCACGACCAGCCTCTTCGAGATGGACGAGGTCAGCCAGTCCGTCCTCGACCTGTTCCGCCGGGTGGGCGTGGCCGACTCCGACCTGCTGCGGGCCGAGCTGGGCCACCGCTTCGCCCCCGAGGACCTGGCGCAGTCCCTGCAGGGGCTGGTCACGCTGGACATCCTGCGCGACGCGGGCCAGCCCGACCGGCCCATGACGATCCAGAAGGTCGAGGAGGTGCCGCTCTCCACGATCATCCTGAACGTGAACACCGGCTGCAACCTCGCCTGCACCTATTGCTACAAGGAGGACCTGACCACCCCCGCCAAGGGCGAGCGGATGGACTTCGCCACCGCCCGTTCCGCCATCGAGCTGCTGCTGGCGCAGGCCGCCGGGCGCGACAAGGTGAACGTGGTCTTCTTCGGCGGCGAGCCGCTGTCGAACATGCCCCTGATCCGGCAGGTGGTGGACTACACCGAGGGGCGCGTGGCCGAGCTGGGCAAGGCGGTGGATTTCTCGCTGACGACCAACGCCACGCTGCTGACGGAAGAGATCGTGGACTGGCTGAACGCCCATCGCGTGGGCGTCACGGTCAGCATGGACGGACCCCGCGCCCTGCACGACCAGAACCGCCGCACGGTGGGCGGGCGCGGCACCTACGACGTGGTGGCGGCAAAGGTGCGGATGCTCCTGTCGCGCTACAACGCCCGGCCGGTGGGCGCGCGGGTCACGCTGACGGCGGGCGTCACCGACGTGATCGCGATCCACGACCACCTGAAGAACGACTTGGGCTTCGCCGAGGTGGGCTTCGGACCCGCGACCTCGGGACCCATCGCCGTCTTCAACCTCAAGGGCGACATGCTGAGGGGCGTCTTCGAGGACATGAAGACCTTGGGCCGCCGCTATGTCGAGGCCGCGATCCGGGGCGAGAACATCGGCTTCTCGAACATGCACCAGCTTCTTTCGGACATCGCGCAGGGCATGAAGAAGGCCGTGCCCTGCGGCGCGGGGCTGGGGCTGCTGGCGGTGGACAAGGGCGGCGACCTGCACCTGTGCCACCGCTTCGTGGGCTCGGACCAGCCGACCTATGGCAATGTGGACACCGGCATCGACGTCCCGAAGCTCGCGGCCTTCGTCGAGGGCGCGCAGGACCGCAGCAACTTCGGCTGCAAGACCTGCCGCATCCGCTCGATCTGCGCGGGCGGCTGCTATCACGAAAGCTACGCGCGGCAGGGCGATCCCTTCGCGCCGGTCTATCACTACTGCGACCTGCTGCGGGACTGGGTCGATTTCGGCATCGAAAGCTACGTCCGCATCCTGGCCGCCAACCCGTCCTTCTTCCGCCATCACCTGGAGCCGAGGAGAGCCACGCAATGAAACACCTGACACCGCTCAACGCCAAGGCCAGGCAGTTCTCCGAGGCCGCCGAGGAGGGGCGCGAGGAGGAAGTCGTCGCCATGAACTCGATGGTGGGCTGCACGACCTCGTTCGATCCGGGCTGGGAGATCGACGCCTTCGGCGGCATCGCCAACCTCTGCCAGCCGATGGAGGCCGACCTCTACGGCTGCGCCGATCCCTGCTGGTGGCCCGCGCAGGTGCCCGACACCATGGGCACCTATCCGGAATGGTCCGACAAGGCCGCGGATGTCGAGCAGGACTGGCGCCAGCTTCAGTCCGTGTTCCCGAAGACGAAGGTGTGACGATGCTGAAGCATGTGACCGCGACGGCCGTTGCCTCGCTGCTGCTGGCCAGCCCCGCCCTGGCCCGTGATTACCTTCTGGTCCCCGCCCGCCCCGACAAGCTGGTGGTCGTGGATACCGAGGAGATGAAGGTCGACAAGGTGATCCAGCTTGAGGACGCGGGTCCCCTGCCGGGCCTGCCCGTCGTGAACAAGGAAGGCACCCGCGCCTGGGTGCTGATGAACGGGCTCGAATCCATCGCCGTCGTCAACCTGGAAAGCGGCGAGACGATCCGGCGCATCGAGATGAGTACCGCCGACGAGCGGGTCAAGGGCATGTTCGGCATGGACCTGTCGCCCGACGGCAAGACGCTCGCCGTCTATCAGAGCCCGGTGAAGATGCTGGTGGACGAGTTCCAGGTCCAGCCGACGCGGCTCGCCTTCTACGATGCCGAGTCGGGCGAGCTGAAATCCACAGCCGAGGTGCCGCGCCAGATCACCCTGCTGGCCTGGTCCAGGGACGGCAGCCGGATCTATGGCCTGGGCCGCGACATGCATGTCTTCGATGCCACCGGCAAGCAGGTCGAACAGAAGCCCATCCACAGCTGGGAAGCCGAGACCTACAGCCAGCCCGACCTGCTGGACGTCTGGTCCCAGTTCGAGACATCCGGCGTGATCACGGCGCCCTTCTATGCCGCCCGCAAGGACCTGGCAGCGGACGACCCCACGGCCTTCCGCACGGCCGTCCTGACCCAGGACCTGGACAGCGGCGAGATGAAGATGCAGGAGCTCGAGGTCGCCGACATCTTCTACTTCTCGATGGCCACGAACCCGGCCAAGGACCGTGCCTACGGGGCCTACAACTTCCTGTCGAGTTTCGATCTGACCGAGGGCAAGGCCATCAAGCGGGTGCCGCTGCCGCACAGCTATTATTCGGTGAACGTCTCGACGGACGGCAAGACCGTCTGGCTCGGCGGCGCGCTGTCGGATGTCGCGGCCTATGACGCCGAGACGCTGGAGCGGAAGGGCGAGGTCAGGATGCCGGACAACGCCTCGATCTCGCTGGCCTCGGTCCGCATGTTCACACGCGACGATTGAGATGACGTGCCGTGCGCCCCGGATCGGCATCGTGGACAGCGGCGGGCCGGTCGCCCAGATGTCCGGGGCGCGGGCCTTTCTGGCAGACGGTGACGGCCCGGCCCGGCCCGACCGTCTCGGCCACGGCACCGCGGTCGGCGCGGTGGTCCGTCGCGCGACCACAGAGGCAGAAATCCTGCACGCGCAGGTCTTTGACGACCGGCCAGTGACCAGCGCCGAACGGGTCGCCCGCGCGCTCCGCTGGCTCTCGCCCCGCTGCGACCTGATCCTGCTGAGCCTCGGGCTTGCCGCCGACCGCGCGGTGCTGCGCGAGGCCTGCGCCGAGGCCCTGGCGACGGGTGCGGTGCTGGTGGCCTCGTCTCCGGCTCGCGGGCCGCTGTGCTGGCCCGCTGCCTATCCCGGCGTCATCGCCGCAACGGGGGATGCGCGCTGCGACTGGGACGAGCTGTCGCTGCTGCCCGGAGGAGTCATCGGCGCCTGGTGCGCCTCGCCCGAGCGGGGCGGGCGCGGCATGGGCGGCGCGAGCCTCGGCGCGGCGCGCGTCGCAGGTCACCTGGCCGCCCAGTGGGAGGATGCCCGCGCCGATGCCGCCGGCTGGTTGGCCGACCGCGCGACCCACATCGGCAGCGAACGCCGCAGCGGGATTCCGGCATGAGCCTGCGCGAGACAGCGGCGCGGCGGGCCGTACGGCGCGCCTTCGGGGCCGAGGCCGGCTGGCTTCAGCCCGTCGTCGCCCGCGCGCTGCCGGGGATCAGCCTTGTGCTTGCGACCTCGCTGGGGGCTGCCGCACTGGGTCTTGCGCCCCCATGGCTGACCAAGCAGCTGATCGACAAGGGGCTGGTCGCGGGAGATGCGCAGGCGCTTTGGCTTTATGCCGGGGCGATGTTCGCGGTGGGGCTGGTGGCGCTGGGGTCGAGTGTGGTGAACAGCCTGCTGCACCTGCGTTTTTCGGCGGCAATGCTGGCCGACCTGCGCGGGCGGATGCTGGGCGCGGTGCTGGGGCAAAGCTCGGCTCGCCCATCACCGCAAGTGGGCGAGGTAATGGCGCGGCTGGACGGCGACACGGCCGAGATCCAGCGCTTCGCCTTCGACGGGCTGCTGGCGGCAGGGGGCTCGGTTTTCCGGCTTGTCGGCGGCGCGGCGATGCTGTTCGCGCTGGAATGGCGGCTGGCGCTGCTGGCCACAGCCGCGACGCCGCTGAACCTCGTCTTCCTGGCTTGGGCACGCCCCCGTACGCAAACGCGGGCCGAGGAAGTGAGGGCCAGCCGTGGGGCACTGTCTTCTTGGTTGGTCGAAACGGTTGCGGGCCTTCCAACCTTGCGCGTCCTCGGCGCCGAGGGCGCGCGAGCCAAGGACCTCGAGCCCCTGCAGGCAGGCCAGATCGCTCTGCTGATCCGCCAGCGTCGCTGGCTGGAGCTGACTGGGGCAGTGCCGCAGGTCGTCACCGCAGCAGTGCGCTCGGCGGTGCTGGTGGCAGGCGGGCTGATGGTGATCGCGGGGACCTGGCCCCTGGGGTCGCTGATCGCCTTCATCGCCTATCTCGGGATGATGACTGGGCCGCTGCAGAACCTGCTGGGCCTTTATCATGCACAGGCGCAGGCCAAGGTGGCACTGGCGCGGCTGTCTGCTTTTGCAAACAAGCATGCCGCCGAGCCGGGCGGGCGCGCTCCTGCGCCAGGTCCCGGCGCGCTGCGGTTCGTGGCGGCGCGCGGGCGTGACGGGCGGCACCTGCCCGCGGACCTGATGATCCGTGCGGGACAAAAGGTGCTGCTGGACGGCCCTTCGGGCATCGGCAAGTCGACGTTGGTGGCGCTGGCGGCCCGTCTGGCCGCCCCTGCCGCCGGCGCACGGGTCTTCTTGGATGGAGAGGATGTGGCCGGGTTGGACCCGGTCGCCTTGCGCCGCGCCGTCGCAGTCGTCCCGCAGGCTGCCATGCTGTTCCATGGCACACTGGCCGAGAACCTGCGGCTGGCCGATCCTGGCGCCAGCGACACTGCACTGTGGCAGGCGCTGGAGGATACGGGGCTTGCGGACATGCTGCGCCAGCGCGGGCAGGGACTTGCGCTGCCCATCACCGAAGCCGGCCGGAACCTGTCAGGAGGCGAGCGTCAGCGTATCGCGATCACCCGCGCACTGCTTCTGCCCTTCCGCGTGCTGGTACTGGACGAAACCCTGTCCGAAGTCGACGCGCCGGCTGCGGCCGCAATTCTGTCGGCGATCCTCGCGCGTCACCCGGATCGCACGATCCTGGTCATTGCCCATGCCGGTCCGGCTCGCGCCCTGGCCTTCGATCAGGTCGTGACCCTGACCGCCGACCCGGCCTTGCGCAGCTCGCGCGGCGAAGCGCCGAACCAGCGCGAGAACGCGCGGGAAAACGCGGTATGATCCGAATAGCCGAGCCGCATCGCGATCTCGATCATCGGCAACTCGCTACGCACCAGCAGGGCGTGACCCACATTGCAGCGGCAGATTTCGGTCAGTTCGTGGAAGGACGTGCCTTCCGTGTCCAGTTGCCGCCGCAGCGTACGACGCGACACGCCCAGGTGAGAGGCAACTGCATCCTGGTCGATCGGATCACGCCCGATCCGGCTCATCAGCGTGTGCAGGACCCGATGGCTCGTCGGCTGGCGCAGCCAGTCCGCGCGGATCTGCGCCCCCAGCGCTTGCACCGCGTCACGGAAGGCCCGGGACGTGTCGGACACCGACACAGGCTCCGCGCCGCGGTCCAGGAGACGGGCCGGGAAGCTGATGATATTGGTTTCGGACATTCGTACCGGCCCGGCTGTATGGGTCGCGAAGGAGGTGCGCGCGGCCCCCGGTTCGTGTTCGAAGGCAAGGCTGCACACCCGCTCGGCATCCGGAGCGAAGCGGCGGATGATGCCCGCGACCACCCCCAGCGTCAGTTCGGAATCCGCGCGCCGGGGCCAGATGTCATTGTCGAGAATGCGGTAGCTGAAGCTCGCCCGGTCATCCTCGACCTCGAAGGCCACGGCCGAGGCCGACTGCATGGCCCCGAAACAGCGCTGCAGCGCCTTGATGGCAGCGCCCAGTGTCGGCGCCAGTGCCAGCGCACAACCCAAGCCGCCCATGTCGGCCAGATGCATCGCCTCGCCCGCCCGCCACATCGCCAGGGGGTCGGGGGAACGGGCGGCGATGGCCTCGAGGCAGGCGGCGAAGTCGGACAGCTGCATGACCGGAGCGGTCCCGCCCTCCGGAACATCCTCCACTCCCTTGCCCCCGACCGCCGACAGCGGCCGGGAGATGATCCAGGCTCCCTGCATGCGATGCTCTCCCCAAATCGCAGGAAGGAGCATCGGGTCTTCGACCTTCGTCCGTCAACTCTTTCGTTCCGCGTCGCGTCCGCACGGGCGCAGGTATTCTTTATGAGGAGGAAACTGCATGCTTGCCTACAGATTGCTCATTGATGGGAAGCTCGTCCCCGGCGACCTGACCATGGAGGTCGTGAACCCGGCCACGGAGGAGGTGCTGGCCCAATGTCCCCGCGCGTCGGAGGCGCAGCTGAACGCAGCGGTAGCCGCCGCCCGCACGGCCTGGCCGGCGTGGGCACGCCTGCCCATCGGGGAACGCCGGCGGATGATCCTGGAGTGGGCCGACCGGCTTGAACAGGATGCCGATGGGCTGGCGCGCCTGCTGACGCAGGAGCAGGGCAAGCCTCTGGCCGAGTCCACTGCCGAGATCGCCTACACGGTGTACTTCATTCGCAACCTCGCCACGCTCGAGATGCCGGTGAAGGTGATCGAGGACAACGACGCCCGCCTGGTCGAGCAGTACCGCCGCCCCTTGGGCGTGGTGGGCGCGATCATCCCTTGGAACTTCCCGATCCTGCTGATGGCCTTCAAGGCGCCGCTCGCGCTGCTGGCGGGTAACACGATGGTCATCAAGCCCGCGCCGACCACGCCCCTGACGACCCTGCGGGTGGGCGAGATCATGGCCGGCATCTTCCCGGCAGGCGTCGTCAACATCATCACGGACGCCAATGACCTGGGGCCCAAGATGACCGCGCACCCGGACATCGCAAAGATCAGCTTCACCGGCTCCTCCGAGACCGGCCGCAAGGTCATGGCCAGTGCCGCCGAGACGATCAAGCGCATCACGCTGGAACTGGGCGGCAACGACGCGGCCATCGTGCTGCCCGGCGCGGACCCGGACACGGTGGCGCCCGGCATCTTCAGCGCGGCCTTCATGAACGCAGGGCAGGTCTGCCTGGCCGTCAAGCGCGTCTATGTCCATGAATCGCTGTATGACACCGTGGTGGAGCGGCTTGCGCGCCTCGCCGACGAGGCCGTGGTCGATGACGGGCTGAAGCAGGGCACCACATTGGGCCCGATCCAGAACCGCGCCCAGTTCGAGAAGGTGCAGGGCATCCTGGAACAGGCGCGCCGCGACGGCCGCGTGGTTGCGGGCGGCACGGTCGAGGACCGGCCGGGCTATTTCATCCGCCCCACCATCGTGGCCGACATCGACGACGATGCCCAGCTGGTCGCCGAGGAGCAGTTCGGCCCGATCCTGCCCGTCCTGCGCTTCAGTGATCCCGAGGATGCGCTGACCCGGGCCAATGCAACCCCCTGGGGTCTCGGCGGGTCCGTCTGGGGCCGCGACCGCGACCAGGCGCGTGACATCGCGCTGCGCATGGACGCGGGGCAGGTGTGGATCAACAAGCATCTCGACTTCGGCCCGAACATCCCCTTCGGCGGCGCCAAGCAGTCGGGCATCGGTGTTGAATTCGCCGAGGAAGGCCTGGCCGAGTTCACCCAGATCCACATCGTGAACGAAGCCCGCTGAACCGGCAGTCGCGGGCCGTGCGCGTTGGGTGCGCGGCCCGCCGCGGCTCGTCCGCATGGAAGACAAGAGAGGAGACATCCGTGTCGATCTATGGCCTGGCCCCCCGCAGCGAAGGCGAAAGCCGCGTACAGGGCCCCACTGACCTGCCCTTGCGCGACGAAACGATCCCCCAGATGCTGGCCGCCGCCGTGCGCGACCACGGCGACCGCGAGGCGCTGGTCTTTCCCGAACACGGGTTGCGCCTGACCTATGCCGAGTTCTCCGACGCCGTGGACCGGCTGGCGACGGGCCTGCTGGACCTGGGGATCTCGCGTGGGGACCGGGTGGGCATCTGGGCGCCGAACCGGCCTGAATGGGTGCTGACGCAATTCGCCACCGCGCGGATCGGGGCGATCCTAGTCAACGTGAACCCGGCCTACCGCGTGGGCGAACTGGAATATGCCCTGCGTCACGTGGGCGTGCGCTGCCTGATCCTCGCGGACAGCTTCAAGACCTCGAACTACGTCAACATGATCCAGCACGTCGCGCCGGAACTGGCCTTCTGCGCGCCGGGCGCGCTGATGGCGCCGAACCTGCCCGACCTGCGCATCGTGGTGCGGATGGGGGCCAGCCGCTCGACCAGCGGTATCCTGAACTTCGCCGACCTGGCGGGCACGCCTGCCGACCCAGCACGGCTGGATGCAATCACGCAGACGCTGAAGGCGGACGACGCGATCAACATCCAGTTCACATCGGGCACGACGGGCCTGCCCAAGGGGGCGACGCTCAGCCACCGCAACATCGTCAACAATGGCCATTTTGTCACCGCCACCATTGCCTTCACGCAGGAGGACCGGCTGTGCGTCCCGGTGCCGCTGTATCACTGCTTCGGCATGGTCATGGGCGTCCTGGGCTGCGTCAGCAAGGGCGCGACCATGGTCTTCCCCGGCGAGGGCTTCGATCCCGACGTGGTGCTGAACGCCGTCGCGGACGAACGCTGCACGGGCCTTTACGGGGTGCCCACCATGTTTTCGGCCATGCTGGATTCGCAGAACTTCCTGGCCCATGACCTGTCGTCCCTGCGGACCGGCATCATGGCCGGCGCCCCCTGTCCGATCGAGGTGATGCGCCGCGTCATCGACCAGATGCACATGCGCGAGGTGACGATCGCCTATGGCATGACCGAAACCTCGCCCGTCTCCTTCCAGTCCCACACCGATGACCCGCTGGAGAAGCGCGTCACTACCGTGGGCCGCGTTCATCCGCATCTGGAGGTAAAGCTGGTGGACGAGGCGGGCCACACTGTCCCGGTCGGCGCGACCGGAGAGCTGTGCACCCGCGGCTATTCGGTGATGAAGGGCTATTGGGGCGAGCCTGCCAAGACGGCCGAGGCGGTGGATGCGGACGGCTGGATGCACACGGGCGATCTCGCCACGCTGGATGCCGAGGGCTATTGCAACATCGTCGGGCGGCTCAAGGACATGCTGATCCGGGGCGGCGAGAACATCTATCCGCGCGAGATCGAGGAATACCTGTTCCAGCACCCTGCCGTGCAGCTGGCCCAGGTCTTCGGCGTCCCCGACCCGAAGTTCGGCGAGGAGGTCTGCGCCTGGGTCGTGCTGAAGCCCGGCGCCAGCGCGACCGAGGACGAGATCCGCGATTTCATCCGGACCCGCGTGGCTCACTACAAGGTGCCCCGGCATATCCGCTTCAGGGCGGAACTGCCGATGACCGTGACCGGAAAGGCGCAGAAGTTCCTGATGCGCAAGGCCATGATCGAAGAACTGGGGCTGGAGGAAGGCCGGACGGCCTGAAGATCCGCCGTGCCGCGCGGGACCTGCCCGGCGCGGGAAAGATGCAAGGGAGGATATTACCGATGACTGACACAGCCGCAGCCCCCGCCCGGCCCGCCCATGCCGAGGCCACCGTCCGGTTCCGCATCGAGGATGCGGTGGCGGGGCTTCAGGGCGATCTCGCCTCGGGGCTGAACGCCTGCGTCGAATGCTGCGACCGCCATGCGGGCGCGAACCGCCTGGCGCTGCGCTGGGTGGCGGCGGATGGCCATCTCGAAGATTTCACCTTCGAGCAGCTGCGCGACATGGCGGCCCGCGTCGCCAACATGCTTGTCGCGCAGGGCATCGGGCCGGGCGACGTGGTGGCCGGGCTCTTGCCGCGCACACCCGAGCTGATGGCCGCGGTCCTGGGCACATGGCGGGCGGGGGCGGTCTATCAGCCGCTGTTCACCGCCTTCGGCCCCAAGGCCATCGAGCACCGCCTACAGACCGCAGGCACCCGGCTGGTCGTCACTGACAGTGCCAATCGCGCCAAGCTGGACGGGATCGACCGTCCGGTGCAGGTCGCCACTGTCCTTTCCGCGGGCGAGTCCCTGCGGGAAGGAGATGTCGACTTCCGCGCGGCATTGGCCGCGGCCCCGACTGAGTTCCAGCCCGTGATACGCAAGGGCGACGACCTCTTCCTGATGATGTCCACATCGGGGACGACGGGACTGCCCAAAGGGGTGCCCGTGCCGCTGAAGGCGCTTCTTTCCTTTGCCGCCTACATGCGCGACGCGATCGGGCTGCGCGAGGACGACGTCTTCTGGAACATCGCCGATCCGGGCTGGGCCTACGGGCTTTACTATGCCGTGACCGGGCCGCTGCTGCTGGGGCAGGCGACCACGCTGAACGAGGGCGGCTTCACGGTCGAGGGCGCCTGCGACACGATCACGCGGCTGGGCGTGACCAACCTCGCCGGATCGCCCACGGCCTTCCGCCAGGTCATCGCCGCCGGCCCGGGGGCAGCGGAACGGATCAGGGGGCGGCTGCGCGTGGTCTCGAGCGCGGGCGAGCCTCTGAACCCCGAGGTCATCCGCTGGTTCGACCGCCACCTGGGGGTGCCGATCCACGATCACTACGGGCAGACCGAAGTGGGCATGGTGGTCAACAACCATCACGGGCTGGACCATCCGGTGCGGCCCGGATCGGCCGGGCTGACGATGCCGGGCTGGCGCGTCGTGGTCCTGGACGATGCGGGGCGGGAACTGGAACCGGGGCAGCCGGGCATCCTTGCGATCGACATCGCCCGTTCGCCGCTGATGTGGTTCGGCGGTTACCTGAACACGGACACGCCGGCCATCGCGGGCGGCTACTACCGGACCGGCGACAGCGTCGAATTCGAGGAGGACGGCTCGGTCAGCTTCATCGGGCGGGCGGATGACGTGATCACCTCGTCGGGCTATCGCATCGGGCCCTTCGACGTGGAAAGCGCGCTGCTGGAACATCCCGCCGTGCGCGAGGCCGCGGTGGTCGGCGTGCCCGACCCCGAGCGGACCGAGATCGTCAAGGCCTTCGTCGTGCTGGCGCAGGGTCACGAGGGTTCGGCGGAACTGGCCGAGGAACTGCGCCTGCATGTGCGCAGCCGGCTGTCGGCCCATGCCTATCCGCGCTGCATCGACTTTGTTGCTGACCTGCCCAAGACACCCAGTGGCAAGATCCAGCGCTTCTTGCTGCGCAAGGCCGAGATCGCCCGGCTGGAGCAGGATCAGCGCCAGTACGTGAGCTGAGGAGACCGGCGGCAAGGAAGGTGCTGGAGGATGCTGCGGTTCAGTCTCACAAACAGGTCGTCAGGCCAGCCCAAGGGCAGGAGCGGGAACAGTGGCTTGCCCCTTGCCCGCTATGTCCTGATAGCGCGCATCCTGCACTAGAGCGTTGTGGGTCTGATAATCGCCACCATCGCCCTTGGCTTGCTTGGCGATACGCTGCCCTACAGGGCAGGTGAGACGGCGGCGCGTTCGAACTTCATCTATGCCCTGCACAAGACGGTCGGGATCGTGGTACTGGCTGTTGCTTTGGCCTTTGCGACGTGGCTGTTCCTGAGCCCGCGGCCGTGACACGGGGCAAGGCCCATAGGCTGGCGATCCGTCCTCTGGCGCTTCACCTACTGGGGATTGTTCTTCGGGATGCTGCTGCCGATCACAGGGCCGCTGCTGCATTCCAACGGTCCCTTCTGGGGCTTCGCTCCAATCTTCTGGCCGCTGCCGTCGCGCGTGCCCGGTATCTCCGATGCATTCGCCTCCAACCCGGTTGTTGGTGCCTTTCACCGCGACGGATTGTGGCTGTTTGCCGGCCTCGCGGCCCTACACGCCGCCCTGTATGTCAAGCGCAGGCAGGACCGCCGGCTTCAGGCCGGCCGGTGATTTACGGATCGTGCAGATGAGGACCTGCATTCGCTGCTGCGGCTGACTCCGGTCGCCGGTCTTGCCGCCTGGGTCATCTTGGCCGCTTCGCGCGGCCTACACTGAGAACTCGGCTCTACTCGCTTGCATCGCCGTTTTCATGTAAAACGGCAATGCACCCGACCTCATCTGCGCCGGGACAGCTCGATCCACGCATCCTCGTCGATGACCGCGATCCCAAGCTCCTCGGCTTTCTTCAGCTCCGATCCGGCGCCGGGCCCTGACCCACCGGGACGAGCGGCGGCTCGAAGCCCTTAGCTGCCGGTCGGTCACCGGTGGAGGATGCGTGTGCAGCGTGACGGCTACGGCAGCAGGCCCGCCGCGTGGAGAGCGATGCCAAGAACCGCCGCCCCTGCCAGCACCGCCGTCATCCCCAGCTTCAGCCGGAACACGGCGATCAGAGCCAGAGCGGCGAGCGCCGCTGCCATCCAGTCGATCGAGCCCGGTACCGGAAGTTCCAGCGAGAGCGGGCCGATCTCGATCAGCTGCACCTCGCGCCAGATGACGTGGATCGCGAACCAGATCGCCAGGTTCAGAATCACGCCCACGACTGAGGCGGTAACGGCCGTCAGGGCCGCGGACAGGGCCCGATTGGACCGCAGCCGCTCCATGTAAGGGGCGCCCAGGAAGATGAAGGCAAAGCAGGGCGCGAAGGTGACCCAAGTGGTGAGCAGCCCGCCAAGTGTCGCGGCGAGCAGGGCGTTGTCCCATCCGGCCTCCCGAAAGGCGCCAAGGAAACCCACGAACTGCAGCACCATGATCAGGGGGCCGGGTGTGGTCTCTGCCATGCCGAGGCCGTCCAGCATCTCGCCCGGCCGCAGCCAGCCATAGGTTCCCACCGCCTCCTGCGCGACATAGGCAAGCACCGCATAGGCACCGCCAAAGGTCACCACCGCCATCTTCGAGAAGAAGACGGCGATCTCGGCAAAGACGTTGCCACTGCCCAAGGCAAGGACCAGGAGCGCCACGGGTGCCAGCCAGAGCGCTATCGCCGCCACACCCGCCTTGAGTGCGGTCCGCCGTGCCGCGGACGGCATTTCAGCCATCTCCTCGCCCAGGAGTGTCTCGGCATCGTCGACATGGGCGCCACCCACGGAGCCGTGGCCGCCACCCGAGGCGAAGGCGCGCAGTCCGGTTCGGGCGCCCAGGAAGCCGACCAGGGCAGCGGTGAGCACGATCACGGGGAATGGCGCATCGAAAGCGAAGATCGCCACGAAAGACAGCACCGCGAGCACGCGCATGGCATCGTTCTTCAGTGCCCGGCGCCCGACGCGGACCACGGCTTGCAGAACAATAGCCAAGATGGCGGCCTTGAGGCCGAAGAACAGTGCCTCGACCAGGCCCACGTCACCATAAAGAGCATAAAGCCAGCTCAAGGCCATGATCGCCACCACGCCGGGCAGGACGAACAGCGTGCCCGCAATCAGGCCGCCCCGGACCCCGTGCATCAACCAGCCCACATAGGTGGCAAGCTGCTGCGCTTCGGGCCCCGGGAGAAGCATGCAGAAGTTCAGCGCATGCAGGAAGCGCCCGTCGCCGATCCAGGGTTTCTCCTCGACAAGGATGCGGTGCATGACGGCGATCTGCCCCGCAGGGCCGCCAAAGGACAGAAGCGCAATGCGTGCCCAAGTCCGGGTGGCCTCGGCCAGCGAGGGAAACTCGCGCTGCGGGGCTGGGGCAGCGGAGCGGGTCGATAACCGTGCTTCAGAAGACGTTCCCACATCGCTCACAGCGCAACTCCCGCCTTGGCATTGGGCCAGTTGTGGGTCTCGCCGGTGGCGTCCCGCGCCCAACGATAGAAGGCATCGTAGAGGCCCATCCCGGCTTCCAGTTGCTCCAGATCGTCGGCATACATGCGCGACAGGCCTAACGAGGCGGCGAGCAATCCAGCCGCTTCGGGCGCCAGATCAAGGCGGGCAGTGTCGGCGCCCCGCACGATGATGGCCAGCCGGTCGAGGGCGGGAATGGAGAGGCCGAACTCCCTCAGCATCACATCGAAGCTGCACAGCTCGCCCCGATGGCTGAAGCGCACGCCTTCGATGTCAAAGGGTGCAGCGTTGTGACGCGCCGCCACGCCCTCGACCTCGGACGGGGCAACGAACAGGATCACCGCCCGCGGATCGACAAAGCGGCGGATGAGCCAGGGACAGGCGATGCGGTCGATCTTGGGCCGTGCGCGGGTGACCCAGACCGTGCGTCCCCGCGCATCCCGAGCAGGCAAGCTCTCGGGATTGATCAAGGGCAGCCCGGCCTCCTGCCACGCCTGAAAGCCGCCCTCCAGATA
>NZ_JBHLWE010000013.1:14664-69668 GCF_042432925.1 Paracoccus niistensis
AGAAGCCGCGGATCGGCGGCAAAGTCCTCATCCGATCGGACGTCCAGAATGACCGGTGCGCGGGCTGTGCCGATCAACCGCGCCAGCTTATCGGGCGATATCGCATTGGGTGCCGGCATAGGCGTTCCTCCCCTGAGAGGTTGATCATGATCGATCCGGAACGCGAACTTCGGCTGGCGCCTCGTGGGGCGGTCGCGGGCCCCATTCCGATAAGCTAAAATCCAGGAGAGGCAGACGTCAAGGTGCCACGCGTTGAGCGGGCATTCGGCGTCGATGGGAACGACCGCCCGATGGCATTCCGCGCGACTACAAGCGCGGCGGCTAGGCCGTTCTGCACCGCAGGTTGCCCACCCGCGATGCAGAACGGCAGCTTTGTCCCGCATAGCGGACCTTGCACACAGAAGGAGTGTCCATAAGCGGCCAACGTCCGCTTCGAGAAAGCTGCACTGCAGCACTGTCGCTGGCGCAACCGTCCCTTATGGGCCGACCGGCGCGGCGTGCCGGTCGGCTGGTGCTCAAAGGTCGATGCTCTCGGAGAGGCTCAACGCGTCCTCGATCTCCACGCCGAGATAACGCACCGTGCTGTCCATCTTCGTGTGACCGAGTAGCAATTGGACCGCACGCAAGTTGCCGGTCTTCTTGTAGAGGTGCGTAACCTTCGTTCGTCGCATTGAATGAGTGCCGTAGGCGCTCGGCTCAAGGCCGATCGACGCCACCCAGCCCCGGAGGATGCGTGCATACTGCCGGGTCGACAGGTGCGGACTGTCACGCAGTCGGCTGGGCCAAAGGAACTCGACACCGACCATCTCGGGGTCGGCAATCCAACGTTCCAGGGACTGGCGCGTAATGTCGGTGATCTCGAAGCGGACAGGCTTGCCGGTCTTGCTCTGTATAATCGCGGCACGCTCCTTCACATGCCCTGCTGCGAAGACGTCGCGCACCCGAAGGCAGACGAGGTCGCAACCCCGGAGCTTGCTGTCGACGGCCATGTTGAACAGGGCAAGATCGCGCGTGTTGCGCGATAGCTCCAAGCGGACGCGGATGGACCACACGTGCCTGGGAAGGAGCGGCCGCTTCTGCCCGACAAGGCGGCCCTTGTTCCAGGCGGGCCGTGGCGGACGAAGAGCGGGGAGTTGATCGATGGACATGGAGTGACCTCCTCTCCACCGATCCCGCCCTTCTTCGGTGTTCCCGACAGCGGCCTCGATACCATAGAGCAGCGGTGCCGTCCTTACCCGCGGGCATCCTTGTCGCCCCGCTGGAGTTGATAAGATCTATTGCCCGCCTCCGGACCGTCTGACGTCTGCTCCGAGCCCATTGTCATTACTCAGCTTCTTCCCGCTTTATATCCACTTGCGACCTTTCGGTGGACATTCTTCGATCCGATGGGCAGCCTCGAAAGTTGCCGCTCTTTGCGGCGCCCACGAACTCGGCCCCAATGAGCTTGCCCGGAGGTCTGGTGACAAAAGATTTTCTCCATGGAACTGTCCACGAAGCGAGTGAAGACCTTCAAGCAGCAGTGCGCTCGAATCCGAAAGTCCTGGCGCTGTGGGAAAACCTCACGCCGCTCGGACGGAATGAGTTCATCTGCTGGGTCGATGATGCGAAACAGGCAAGGACGCGCCAACGTCGCATTGAGCGGACCTGTGACGAATTGCTGGCAGGAAGGAAGCGACCTTGCTGCTGGGCAGGCTGCATTCACCGCACAGACAAGAAGCCGGGCCGATGGCAACAGGCAGTCCTGGTCGACAAGCAGGGAAAGAGCCGCCCCTAGACAGATCTGTCAGTGAACGCCGC
Organism: Paracoccus niistensis; assembly: GCF_042432925.1. NCBI lineage: Bacteria > Pseudomonadati > Pseudomonadota > Alphaproteobacteria > Rhodobacterales > Paracoccaceae > Paracoccus > Paracoccus niistensis. The sequence goes on from NZ_JBHLWE010000013.1 coordinate 16,462, forward strand.
CATCACTGCATCCGGTCAATAGCTGCCGGACCGCTTTCCGCTCCAAGACAGACACTGATCGACGCCGCAGTAAAGGTCCGCTCCGTCCCGCGCTGCCGACGGTCAGTCTGGTGCATCATGGCAGAAACTTTGCAGCGGCAAAAGCGCAGACTCAGCCAAGTGCGCGTCTCGAGCCGCTGAGACAAGTTCTTGTCAGGATGATCGCCAAGGCGAAGGTGAGCAGCCCAAGGGCCGCGACGACGTTGAGGGTCGTGCCGGGGCCGAGCATGCCCACCAGGGCTCCACCAAGCACCGGGGCCGCAGCCTGTGCCAGAAGTGCGGGACGCGCGAGCCGGCCCATAAGGGCTGGATAACGCTCGGCACCAAACAGGGCCAGGGGCAACGCGCCACGTGCAATCGAGAAAACGCCATTGCCCGCGCCGTAGAGGATCATGGCGAGTGCCGGGACCTGAAGATCCAGCGCCAACAGGAGGAGGCCGGTCGCAACGCTGCCGCAGGCAAAGAGCAGGGACCAGATCGGATGATGACGCCCACGGCTCGCCATCTCGATCACGCGCGCGGCAACCTGGGCAGGGCCGAGCAGCGCGCCGATCGCCACGGCATCCATAAGCGATAATCCTTGTGCCTGCAGGAACGTGAGCAGATGCACCGAGATCATGGTGACGGCCAGGCCGGACAGCACGAGGATCGCCGCCATGACCAGGAAGGCCCCTCTCTCGGCTCCGACAAGGTGTGTGCCGTCCAGTGCCGCATGGCCTTCCTTGCCAGTGGCCCGTGGCTCGTTTGGAACCAGGCACAGGATCAGCGGCAGGCTGACCAGCAGATGCAGGGCTGCCCAGACGGCCACCGTGTCGCGCCAGTCGAACTGCCCCAGCAGCCAGGTTGAGAGGGGCCAACTCACGGTGCTCGCAAACCCGCCCCACAGGGTCAGGGCCGTGATCGCGCTCCTGGTCTGGTCCTTGTAGAGCCGCCCGAGTGTGGCAAATGCCGGATCGTAGAGACCGGCGCTCATGCCAAGCCCGATGACGCACCAACCGAGATAGAAGGTCGGCAGGCTCGGCGCCGCCGCGCAGATCAGGAGACCTGCCGCCAGAAGGGTGCATCCCGCCGCCAGCACCGGGCGCCCGCCATGCCGGGCGATCAGGCGTCCGACCAAGGGCGAGGCCAGCCCGGCACAGGCAAGCGCGACCGAGACGGCCCCCACCACCCAGGGCAACGGCCAGCCCGTGTCATCGACGATGGGCTGCGCCAGGACAGCCATCAGGTAGTAGCTGCTGCCCCAAGCCAGGATCTGGACAATGCCGAGGGCGGAGATCACTGGCCAACGACGGGCAGCAGTCATCAGGTTGCAGCCTTCAGGCTCACCCGTGCTTCCAGCTTCGCGGCGGTTTCCTTCCGCTCACTGTAGCGGTCGGTCAGGAAGCCCGAGACGTCGCGAGTCAACAGTGTGAACTTCACCAGCTCTTCCATCACGTCCACGATGCGGTCGTAGTAGCTCGAGGGCCGCATCCGGCCGGCCTCGTCGAACTCGTCATAGGCCTTGGCGACCGAGGACTGGTTCGGGATCGTGATCATCCGCATCCAGCGACCAAGCAGGCGCATCTGGTTTACGGCATTGAAGGACTGGGACCCACCCGAGACCTGCATTAGGGCAAGCGTGCGGCCCTGGGTCGGCCGGATTGCCCCCATCGAAAGCGGGATCCAGTCGATCTGGGACTTCATCACGCCGGTCATGGCGCCGTGCCGCTCGGGGCTGGTCCAGACCTGGCCCTCGGACCACAGGCACAGCTCCCGCAGTTCCTGCACCTTCGGATGCGAGGCCTCGGCATCGTCGGGCAGCGGCAGCCCATTCGCATGGAAGACGCGCGTCTCGCAGCCGAAGTGGCGCAGCAGGCGCTCGGCCTCAAGCGTGGCGAAGCGGCTGTAGGAGCGCTCCCGCAGCGAGCCGTAGAGCAGGAGGATGCGCGGGGGATGGGTCGCAGGGGAAACCGGTGGCAGGCTCGGCGGGCGGACGGCCGCCGGTGACAGGTTCGGCAGATCGGGGATCATGCGCGGGCCTCCTTCAGCGCCACATCTTCGGAAAACCAGCGGCTCCCCAGCCACAAGGCAACATTCACCAGAAGGATCAGCACCGGCACCTCGACCAGGGGACCGATCACGGCGGCGAAGGCCACCGGCGAGGCCAGGCCGTAGGCCGCGATGGCCACGGCAATCGCCAGTTCGAAGTTGTTGCCGGCGGCGGTGAAGGCGATGGCCGTGGTGCGCGGATAGTCCCTGGCGATCAGCCGGCCCATGGCGAAGCTCACCAGGAACTGGATGGCGAAATACAGCACCAGCGGGATGGCGATCCGGAGCACATCCAGTGGCAGGCGCAGCACGTCGCCGCCCTTGAGGCTGAACATCGCGACGATGGTGAAGAGCAGCGCCAGCAGGGTGATCGGGCTGATCTTCGGCAGGAAGACCTGCCCATACCACTCCGCCCCCTTGCGGGCGATCAGGATGCGGCGGGTCAGGAACCCGGCCAGGAACGGCAGGCCCAGGTAGATCAGCACGGCCTCGGTCACGGTCCGGAAGCCCACGTCGATGACGCTGCCCTCCAGCCCGAAGAGCGGCGGCAGCACGGTCAGGAACAACCAGGCGTAAGTGGAGAAGAACATAATCTGGAAGATCGAGTTGAAGGCCACCAGCCCCGCGACATACTGGTTGTCGCCGCGTGCAAGCTGGTTCCAGACCAGCACCATGGCGATGCAGCGCGCGAGGCCGATCAGGATCAGGCCGGTCATGTATTCCGGCTGGTCGCGCAGGAAGATCACGGCAAGGGCGAACATCAGGACCGGACCGATGATCCAGTTCTGCACCAGCGACAGCAGGAGCACGCGCTTGTCGGCAAAGACCTGGTGCAGCGCCTCGTAGCGCACCTTCGCGAGCGGCGGATACATCATCAGGATCAGGCCGATGGCGATCGGGATGTTGGTCGATCCGACCGACATGGCGTGCAGGGCATCCGGCAGGCCGGTGAAGACGGTGCCGAGCCCGATGCCGAGCGCCATGGCCGCGAAGATCCAGAGCGTCAGGTAGCGGTCGAGAAAGGAAAGCCGGCTCGCCGGACGTGGAGAGGTCATCGCGATATCCTTTGCTCAGGCGGAGCGGGTGCGGTTGCCCTGGGCATCCACGACCTGTTCGCCGTCTTCCTTGCTGAAGGGGGCCTGTTGCGGCGGCAGCAGATCCAGCACCTCTTCCGAGGGACGGCAGAGCCGCACGCCTTTCGGGCTGACCACGATGGGCCGGTTGATCAGGACCGGATGCGCCATCATCGCATCGAGCAGCGCCTCATCGGACATAGAGGGGTCGTCCAGGCCAAGCTCCGCATAGGGCGTGCCCTTCTCGCGCAGCAGGTCTCGCGGCGTGATCCCCATGCGGGTGATCAGCTGCACCAGCAGCGCCCGGGTGGGCGGCGTCTTCAGATACTCGATGACATGCGGCTCGATGCCGGCATTGCGGATCATCGCCAGCGTGTTGCGCGAGGTGCCACAGTCCGGGTTGTGGTAGATGACGACATCCATGGTCAGGCGCTTTCGGTCAGGTTGGGATCGCAGGCGCAGTCCAGCGCCGCCACGGCAGTGGCACAGATCTCGGGATGACCCTGGCAGCAATCCTTCATCAGGAAGCCGACGAGCCCGGCCAGGGCGGGATAAACGGCGCTGTAGATGATGAATCGGCCCTCGCGCCGGGACTGGATCAGTCCGGCATGTTCGAGATGGGTCAGATGGAACGAAAGCCGCGAACTGCTGGCGCCGCCGAGAGCTTCCCCGATGGCCCCGGCCGCCATGCCATCAGGACCGGCCTGCACCAGCCGCTGCACGATGCGCAGGCGCGTGTCCTGGGACAGGGCGGCAAAGGCGGCGAGAGCTTGAGGCTCGTTCATGAATCAACCACTCAACAAATGATGAGACGTTGAGGTAAAATGGCGGGAGTGTCAACGAATTTCCAGCTTGGATCGTCGATGCGGTGGCGCAGCGAACGGGGGCTTCGTCCGCATTGCAGACGTTGCAGGCACAAAGCTGCCGACCCCGCGGCCAACGTCCGCTTCGAGGAATCGGCGTCGCGGCATCGCGGCCGGCTCGAACGTCTGGTTTGGGCCGCAAAGCAGCCACGGAGCGCCCGTGCGCCTGAAGCTTGACACCAAGGCCCCCAATAGAGAAGGCCCCGCCGGTGGGTGAGGGGTTGGTGGCGGGGCCTTCGGTCGAGCAAAAGTGCCCTGACGCGTCGCCAACGCCTGTCGCGGGCAACGGTTCATCCTGCCGCACCGCACCTCACGGGCGCAATGCAGACCCCACGGCACCTGGATGGCTGTTCAGGAGGTGCCAGCGAGGAACCCCTCAGAACCCCGCTGGCACCCCATGGGAGACCAACACTCATCCTCGTTTTACAAGACCAGCCTAGCGGGAAGTTTCGGCAACGCTACATGCCAGAACAACTAGCCGTCTTAACGAATGTTAAGGCAGCCATACCTCGTCGGTGGCGGAGCGATGGGAAAAAGCCGCCGAGTGAGGGCGGGCGGTGCATGCTTCGGAGAACAGAGCGTCAACAGGACACCGGACCCGTTGACACTCAGATGAACACCACACTCGTTACCGAACCGTGCCTGGCCAAAGCCGCCTAGCCTCACGGCCCACGAACGTTGGCGCCCAAATAAAAGCCCGGCCGCACGTGCAGCGCGCCTGGGCGGGCCAAGAGGCATCTGTCGAGTAAACGCAGGCTCCAGGACTCGGTTCCGCACGCTTCGTGTAGAAAGGCCTCGCCCTTACCGGGCGAGGCCAGCCAGTCCACTGGATCATCTGCAGAGTGCCAACGCGGACGAGGCAACCGGGTTCCAGGCATAGAGAAGCCGCTGGAGGGGGCGGTGAACGAGAAAGGCCCCGCCGGTTCAGCGAGCGGGGCCTAGTGGTCTCAGGTTGGTTCTTGATTATGCTGCGTCATACACGCGTGAGGCGAGTGTGGCGAGCAAAATGTGCAAAATGGAAAGCCGCCGGCGAGGGCAGGCTATGCTGTAGATGGATGTGCATTCCTTATGGAGAAGTCGTCCAACTCGCGCTGGAGAGCATGATGCGCTCGTCATAGATTGGCAAGCTTGGAGGACCACCTCGCACTCTCCGTCAGCGCGTCGGCCGATTGACAGCGGAGCAAGCCGAGGGTCGGCGGATGTTCGGCAGGCCGCATTGCGAATGCCAGATCCGTCAATATCCTGGTGCGGACGCTTCTCGGCCAGTGGACACCAACCCAAGGAGGCCTGTCCATGCGGGACAAGTTCATACCCGGACTGCAGAAGGACAACGAGATGACCCCCGGCTCGCGCCAGACACCTCTTCTTGCCACGATGCTGGCGGTCGTTTTTGCGGTGCCGGCAACCGCACAGACGGCTGCAGGGACCGGTGGGCCCAACGAGATCGCGGGCTATCCCACCAATGCCTTCCTGCCCGGGTTCCCCGAAGACATCGACGGCCTGGCGCGCTCCTCCATCCAGAGCCGGCCGCAGGAGGGCAGGATCATGGCGATCTACGGCACCCCGGAGGATGACCGGAACGTGCAGGTGCTGCTCTATGCGCTTGATGACCGCGGCATCGAGGGCAATGTCGCGCGCGCCCAGACCTACCTTGAAGCCGGCGAGATCCCGGTGACCCGCGAGACCGTGACGACCCCGGCCGGCACCGAGATGCAGTGCATGACGTCGCGGGTAGGTGAACTCGGTTACACCTTCTGTGTGGCCGATATCCATGGACGCGCCCTCAACGTGCAGATCGGCGATCTGGTCTCGCCAGATGCCACCGAGCTTCCTGCAGAGCTGGTGCAGCGTGCCCGCATCGACGCGGGTGCAATCGTCGACTCTGTTGCAAACGCTCCCGAGGGCTGACGTCCACCAGCACGTGACTTCGCCATTTGCCGGACTGGAGTGTTGCTGCCTTTATGGCGGCTGATCGGGCGCTGCCCTGATCCTGCACAAATTGGCACGTATCCTTGGCTGCCGATCCCGGCCAAGGTGGAGATATCCTGTCTGGAGCGAGGAGCCACAGCGTTGGATAACTCTCGAAAACTCTTGGCCGAGCTGATCGGCACCTTCTGGCTTACCTTTGGTGGCTGCGGCTCGGCCGTGTTGGCCGCCGCCTTTCCGGAGGTCGGGATCGGCCTTCTTGGCGTGTCTCTGGCCTTCGGGCTGACAGTGCTGACCATGGCCTATGCCATTGGTCACGTGTCCGGCTGCCACCTCAATCCCGCAGTGACAGTAGGTCTTGCCGTGGGCGGGCGCTTTCCTGCCTCCCAGATCCTGCCCTATGTCGTGGCACAGGTGATCGGGGCCATTCTGGGCGCATTCGTGCTCTACCTCATCGCCAATGGTGTTCCGGACTTCGATGCGGTGGCATCCGGGTTTGCGGCCAATGGTTATGGCACGCACAGCCCTGGCAGCTACTCGCTCGGCGCGAGCCTGGTGGCCGAAGTGGTGCTGACCATGATGTTCCTGTTCATCATCATGGGCGCGACCCATGGCCGGGCGCCGGTGGGCTTTGCCCCGATTGCCATCGGCCTTGGGCTGACGCTGATCCACCTCATCAGCATCCCCGTGACCAATACGTCGGTGAACCCCGCGCGCAGCACCGGGCCCGCTCTCTTCGTCGGGGGCTGGGCCCTGGGCCAGCTCTGGCTGTTCTGGGTTGCGCCCCTGATCGGAGGCGCCCTGGGCGGAGCACTCTACCGTTTCGTCAGCCCGGATCCTGCCGAACCCGTAGTGGGCGGCGTCCGCAGCAAGGGCTGAAAAGGGCGTGCGGCATGGCCCGGAGATCTGCCGGGCCATGCACGGAGACATTGACGCAACCGGCGCCAAATCGGTTGCGGCTCATCCCCAAGCTTCAGAGAGCGGGAGCGGGTAACTTGCACGCGTGACCTGCCGCGCCATGACCTTGACGCGAAAGCCTCAGTATCGGCGGCTGTCCGTTTACGGCAATGCTGCCAGGGCGAGGCCAAACATGATCACGGCGTCGATCAGCATGACGGCAGCCGAGAGAAGGAAGTTGGCCATTCTCGCAAACTCCTCATTTGCACTCACCTGTTCTCAACTGTGTTACTGGCCAATCGGATGCGCCGAATTAGCACTTTATTTTCAGCACATCCGCATCGGCTTTCTCGGGGGAGATTACAGGGGGTTTTCCTCGAGATGCCGTTGAGGGTTCTGGGGTTGGTTCCGCAAAGGACAACTGAGCTTGGATATGTTTGTCTGGCCTTTGCCGAAACCGGATCGACCGGAACCACGTTCTTGGGCAGCGCCGCCGGGCCACAGCCCGGCTGTTCCTGGCCCCGCCCCGGGGCAAGCCGGTCATCTTGACCGCAGTCTGTAACCTGTGAGGACACGACAATGGCTCTGGAAACCATGAACACTGGTGCGATGCGCAGTCTCTCGGCAATGTTCGACAGCCGGATGGCGGCCGACCGCGCCGTCTCCGCCCTGAAGGCGGCCGGCATCGCCGATGTCGTGCTGACGGGCGGGGAGAACGAAGGTTACGGCACCCGCCAATATTCGGTCGAGGACCGCTCGGACCGCGGCTTCTTCGAGTCCATTGGCGACCTCTTCTTCCCGGAGGAAGATCGCCATGCCTATGCCGAGGGGCTGAACCGTGGCGGCTATCTCGTGACGGTCCGGAACATTCCCGATCATCAGTATGAGACGGCCCTCGATATCCTGGACGATGAAGGGGCAGTCGATCTGGATGCCCGTGAAGCTGAGTGGCGCAGCGAGGGCTGGACCGGCTATGGCGCGACCGGAGCCGCCGCGACCGGTGCTGCGGCGTCCAGCTATGCGGGTGACCGCACCGCGGCCCTGGACGCTGATCTCGACACCGAAGGCAAGATCGACATCGTGGAAGAGCAGGTGTCGATCGGAAAGCGGCAGACAGAAGGCGGCCGGGTTCGCGTGCGCTCCTATGTGGTCGAGACCCCGGTCGAACAGGATGTCGAGCTGCGCAGCGAACGCGTCCATGTCGAGCGTCGGCCGGTGGACCGGCCCGCTGGAAGCGGCGACTTCCAGGAGCGCAGCCTCGAGGCGCGCGAGTATGTCGAGGCACCGGTCGTCCAGAAGGAAGCTCGGGTCGTCGAGGAGATCGGGCTGAACAAGGACGTGGAATCGCACACCGAAACCGTCCGCGACACCGTCCGCAAGACCGAGGTCGAGATCGAGGACGAGCGTGGCCGGACCCTTGATCGGGACAGTGACCTCGATCGCCGGTAACAGCTGCGCCTGAGGCAAGGTTGAAAAGGGGCGGGCTGACCGCCCCTTTTTGCTGCGAAGAGCCGGGGGCACACGCACCTGAACTCGTCGACAGCCATGCGGATGGAGCCGAGACGGTGGTCGGAAATCCGCCGATCGCAGGGCATCTCCTGAACCGGCCATCTTCAGAGGTGTTGGTTTCGTGGGAATGCAGAAGGAGCATTCGGCGACCGGAGACGACCATGTCCCTTACAGAAAACGCCTGCGGAATTGTCACTGCCGTTTCCACGACCCCGTCGGGCAGCCTTGTTGCCCTCCGCCAGAAGAACCCCGTCAGTTCAGCTCACGAAGCCATCATCCAGGCCTTTCTGCCTGCCAGCATTCATCCGCCCGAGGGGGAGTTTGCCAAGCCCGGAGACAAGGTGTTCCTGCTGGGCGAACTCGACATCATTCCTGGACACCTTCTGCCCGACGGCAACGATCTCGCGATGCTGCGCGTCGAGATGTGTCTGCATGCCTAGAGACACTTCAAGTGTGGGCGGGGGCTTCTCTCTTGAGATCGCGGAGGCGGCCGTATGATCCGAGCGCATTTACTCGACGGCTGAGAGTTGTCGACCCTTGCTAAGGGGCGACGACATCGCAACGCTGCCTGCAATCATGTCGAGTGTGCGGAAGAGCCTCTGCATGCCTGCCTGCATAGGTCGGATCCGCAGCATGGTGCAAGCTGGCCCCGGCCCCCTGAGAGGCCTCGATGAGCTTGGACCGCAACCAGTCTCCTTTCGCCGCAATGGGGAGATTGCTGGGGTAGGCTGATCCACCAAAATGCGGGAACCATCAGGCGCGGCGCAGGCTTCGGCATCACATGAGCGGGTGAGGCCAGCGCCCGCCCATCACGCAACGGAGCCTGCCTTGCCCGACTTCCTCGCCCCGGTCCTGACCACCGACATCGGCCTGCCACTGCTGGCCAGCCTGATCACCGGGATGCTGATCGGCATAGACCGTGAGGTGCAGGGCAAGCCCGCCGGGCTGCGGACGCATGCCCTGGTGTGTCTCGCCGCAACGCTGCTCACGCTCGCCGCGGCGCAGCAGGAACTGTGGACGCTGAAGCTTGTCCCGGGCACCCAGATCGTGTCGGACCCCACCCGTATGGCGCATGGCATCCTGACCGGGATCGGGTTCCTGGGCGCGGGGGTGATCTTCCGCGAAGGCCCGTCGGTCCACGGGTTGACCACCGCGGCCTCGTTGTGGATCAGTGCGGCGCTCGGGATCGTCTATGGCGTGGGGATGTTCGGTCTGGCCCTGATCGGCACGGCGGCGACGTTGCTGGTGCTGGTGGCGCTGCGGATCCTCTATGCCGTCCTGCCGCGCAGCAGAGGCCTGCGGCTGACAGTGGTGATCCGCGATGGAGACGGGCTCGACGCCGCCGGGCTGCGCCGCCTGCTGCGGGCACATGGCTTGCCCGATCAGCCACTGAGTCAGCGTTACGACGCGCAGGCCCGCAGCACCACCTTCAGCGCTGCGACCTGGGGGCCCGGCCTTGCCAATCGCGACCGGCTGGCCGAGGCGCTGCGCGCCCATCCGGCGGTGCTGGGGTTCACCCTGCTGCTGGCGGAAGATGCGGGAGCACCCGAGGTCGGCGGCTGAGGCAAACCGTCCGCTGGCGAGATAAGCCACAGGAAGTCCTGCCACGATTGGCAGCTATCGGGAAAGGTGCTGTGCAGCACCGCTCCTCAGCGAATGGCAGCTATGGGCCGCCAGCGCCTTTCCGAAGCATGACCACGAGGGCGGCGAGAGGATTCTAGGTAGGGGACTCGTTCAGGCCCATGCCACGATTGAAGAAACCAGCGCCAAGGCCGAGAGGCAGTTGCGGGCAAGGCGATCATATCGGGTAGCGATGCGTCGCCAGTTCTTGAGGCGGCCCCAGAGACGCTCGATCACATTGCGCCTGGCGTAGGCCTTGCGGTCGGGCGGAAACGGGAAGGTGCGCGTTGCCAGGGACGGGATCACTGCCTTGATCCGCCGTCGCTTGAGCCAGCGGCGCAGGCTCATCGCGTCATAGGCCTTGTCGGCAATGAGCCTCCTGGGTCGGGGGCCTTCCAGCAGGGGAAGGGCCATATGGATGTCCGGGATGTTGCCTGGGGCAGAGCGAATGCGACGGGACGGCCCGTGACGCATCGGCCAATGCATGGATTTTGCTGGTCGGCCCACCCCGCGTGATGCCGATAGCTTCCGACCACGCCCCCCCTTTTGTGATCTGGGCCGAGCGGTGGGCCTTCACGTGGGTGCGGTCCAACGACAGCTCCTCCGGCACAGGCCCCGCGGCAGCCATGGGCTCGAACATGCGCTGCCAGACGCCCCGCCGCGACCAGCGCGTGAAGCGATTGTGGATCGTGGTGGGTGGTCCATAGGCCGCCGGCACATCCCGCCAGCGGCACCCGGTCTTGAGCACGTGCAGAATGCCTAAGATCCCTGACGGCCGTCCACCCGGGGCTTCTCCGGCAATCCCCGCGGCAGATGCGGCTCGAGGGCCGCCCAAGCCTTGTCCGAAAGCCAGATGTGCCATGATCTCGGCTCCCCACCGAACCCAATCATGGCAAAGAATAGCAGAGGAAATCAGAAGCTTGTATGGGTTCTATACCTAGTCAAGGCACCCCACCAGTTCTCGAACTCGGTCTGCGTTCGAGATGGCAGGCCGGCCGTCGGCATTCAGAAGGTTGTTCTCGAACCCGATCCGCGACTTTCCGCCTTGGCGGTCGGCGGCCACCAAGCAATCCGTTTCGGCCGGTCCGAATGCGCAGACTGCCCAGTCAACGGCAGGACCAAGCGCGCGCTGGCGGGCCAGGGGCGCATCCAAGTCGGCAGGGGCCGAGGTCTGGCCCGCAGTATAGCGGCCGAGAACATGGATAAGCTGCAACTGACCGGTCGGAATGATGCCGTCGGCTTGAAGCGCTGCCAGCCAGTCCACCTCCTCGGGCGCATAAAGGATGTGCTGGACGGCAATGCCTGCCTCGGCGCAGCCGTGGAAGAAGGCACGGGTCAGGTGCAGGTCGGACTCTGACATGATCTCGCGCAAGGCAACGGAGACCATGGCGGGCTGCACCGCCGCGACCAGTGCGCGCTGCTCGGCCGGGGAATAGCGGCCCACGGCCTCGGTAGTGATCTGGACCGCCATGCCGGGGACAGCGCGCGACATCTCGGCGATCAACTCGCGGTAAAGCCCGGCATCCAGGACATGCTGGCCTTGGCCGTCGCGGACATGGGCGTGGATGCCGTCCGCGCCTGCGGCAAAGCACTCGGCGGCGCAGGCCACGATCTCGGGGATGGTGACGGGCAGGGCAGGGTGGTCGGCCTTGCCGCGCCGGGCGCCGTTCGGGGCGACCATGATCCGGGGCAGGCTCATGCCGCAAGCGCGCCCTTGATCGCGCCCGAGAGCTTGCCCACAAGCTCGTCGATCTGGGCATCCTCGATGATGAAGGGCGGCGCGAGCAGAATGTGGTCGCCGCGCTGGCCGTCGATGGTGCCGCCCATCGGATAGCAGATGAGACCCGCCTCAAAGGCCATCGCCTTGATCTTCGCGTGCAGCTTGCGGGCCGGATCGAAGGGGGCCTTGCTGTCTCGGTCCTCGACCAGTTCGATCCCGCGGAACAGTCCGCGGCCCCGAATGTCGCCGACATGGGGATGCTGGCCCAGCTCGGCCCGCAGCGCCGCATCCAGCTTTTCCCCCTGGGCGCGCACCCGTGCCAGCAGGCTGCGGCCGAGGATTGCATCCAGCACCGCGCCCGCCGCCGCTGCCGCCATCGGGTGGCCCATATAGGTATGGCCGTGCTGGAAGAAGCCGCTGCCCGCCGCGATGGCGTCGTAGATCTTCCCCGAGGTCAGCAGCGCCCCGATCGGCTGGTAGCCCGCCCCCAGCCCCTTGGCGATGGTGATCATGTCGGGGGCGACGCCGTCCTCCTCGCAGGCGAACAGGTGCCCGGTCCGCCCCATACCGCACATGACCTCGTCGAGGATCAGCAGCACGCCGTGGCGGTCGCAGATCTCGCGGATGCGCCTGAGATAGCCGGGGACCGCCGGGACCGCGCCCGCGGTGGCGCCCACCACCGGCTCGGCGATGAAGGCCATGACGGTTTCCGGGCCGAGACGCCGGATTTCCGCGTCAAGCTCGTCGGCGGCGCGGCGGCCATAGGCCTCGGGCGTCTCGCCCTCGAGGCGGTCACGGTATTCGTAGCAGGGGGCGATATGACTCGTCTCGACCAGCAGCGGCGCGAATTGCGCGCGGCGCCATTCGTTGCCGCCCGCCGCCAGCGCGCCGAGGGTGTTGCCGTGATAGCTTTGCCGCCGGGCGATCACCCGATGCCGCCGGGGCTGGCCGATTTCCATGAAATACTGCCGCGCCAGCTTGATCGCCGCCTCGACCCCCTCGGACCCGCCGGACACCAGATAGACCCGCCCGATGCCTTCGGGCGCATGTTCCACCAGCCGGTCGGCGAGCGATTCGGCGGCTTCCGAGGTGAAGAAGCCAGTATGGGCAAAAGCCAAGGCGTCCAGCTGCTCGTGCAGGGCCGCCCGCACGCCCGCATCCGAATGGCCAAGGCAGGACACCGCTGCGCCGCCAGAGCCGTCCAGATAACGCTTCCCTGCGGAATCAATGATGTAGCAGCCATCGCCCCGCGCGGCGACAGGCAGCGTCCCCTTGGTTGATCGTCCGAAAACGTGTCCCGGCATGGCGCGCCGCCCCTTTTCTCATGGATGAACTTGCGCAAATTTTATTGCACCACGCCCTGAACTGCGCAATTGTTTTTGCGTGAGGAGAAGGGGGGCAGGCCCGACCTGCCACCGCACACAGGGAGTTCAAGCCATGAAGAAGCTGCTCGCACTTGCCGCGGCCGCCAGCCTGGCCTTGGGCCTAGCTCAAGCGCAGGCCAAGGATCTGATCGTCGCCACCGACACCGCCTTCGTGCCCTTCGAGTTCAAGGAGGGGGACAAGTATGTCGGCTTCGACATCGACATGTGGGACGCCATCGCCAAGGACATCGGCGTGACTTACGAGCTGCGCCCGATGGATTTCGCCGGCATCATCCCGGCGCTGCAGACGGGCCAGGTCGACGTCGCGCTGGCTGGCATCACCATCAAGCCGGAACGGCAGGCCGTGATCGACTTCTCGGACGGCTATTACGACAGCGGCCTGATGCTGATGGTGCCGGCGGACAGCCCGATCACCAGTTACGCGGACCTTGCGGGTAAGAAGCTGGCGGTCAAGACCGGGACCTCGTCCTCGGACTATGCCGAGGAGAACTTCAAGGACACCGAGTTGCGCAAGTTCCCCAACATCGACAACGCCTATCTGGAACTGCGCACCGGCGGCGTCGATGCCGCGATGCACGACACGCCGAACGTGCTTTACTACATCGCCACCGCAGGGGGCGGCGCGGTGAAGGCCGTGGGCGAACAGATGATGGCGCATCAATACGGCATCGCCTTCCCCAAGGGCAGCGAACTGACCCCGAAGGTCAACGAAGCGCTGGCGAAGATGAAGGCCGACGGCCGCTACGACGCGATCTATGAAAAGTGGTTCGGCAAAAAGCCGAACAGCTGAGCTGCCTCCAAGGGGGCGGCCCGGCCGCCCCTGTCCCTTTCCGCCCTGAACGGAGGCCTTCGTGGAAATCGACTGGTCCGTCATCCCCAGCTTTCTGCCGCAGCTTGCCGCAGGCGCTCGCGTCACCATCCTAATCGCGCTGGCCGGGCTGGTGGGCGGCACGATCCTCGGCCTGATTGCGGGCCTGATGCGCGCCTATGGCGGCCCCATCCTGAACGCCATCGCCTTCGTCTATATCGAACTGATCCGCGGCACGCCCATCGTCGTGCAGGTGATGTTCCTCTACTTCGCTCTGCCGGTCCTGACCGGCTTGCGCATCGACCCGATGAACGCCGCGATCCTGGCCATCGTGGTCAACGCCGGCGCCTATATCGCGGAAATCGTGCGCGGCGCCTTCCTGTCGATCCCGCGCGGGCTGACCGAGGCGGGTCTGGCCATGGGCCTGCCGCACTGGAAGGTCCTTGCCCATATCGTGGGCCCGCTGGCCTTCCGCCGCCTGATCCCGCCGCTCGGCAACCAGTTCATCGTCAGCCTCAAGGATACCTCGCTGTTCATCGTCATCGGCGTGGGCGAGCTGACGCGCACGGGGCAGGAGATCATGGCCTCGAACTTCCGCGCCGTCGAGATCTGGACCGCCGTCGCGGTGCTTTACCTGCTGATGACCGGCACGCTGACCGCCATTCTTCGGCTGATCGAGAAACGCATGAGGATCCTGTGAGCATCATCGAGTTCCGCAAGACCTCGAAGCATTTTGGCGAGTTGAAGGTGCTGGACGAGGTCGACCTGGCGATTGAGACGGGCGAGGTGGTGGTGCTGATCGGCCCCTCGGGCTCGGGCAAGTCCACGCTTCTGCGCTGCATCAACGGGCTGGAGCAGATCACCGGCGGCGACCTGGTGGTGGACGGGATTTCCGTGCGCGAGGGGGGGCGGCAGCTGCGCCAGATCCGGCAGGAGGCCGGGATGGTCTTCCAGCAGTTCAACCTGTTCCCGCAGATGACCGCGCTGCAGAACGTGGCCTTCGGCCCGCGTAAGGTGCGCGGCCTAGGCCGGGGCGAGGCCGAACGGCAGGCAATGGCGCTGCTGGAAAAAGTCGGGCTGAAGGAACGCGCCCACCACCTTCCCTCGGCGCTGTCGGGCGGCCAGCAGCAGCGCGTCGCCATTGCCCGTGCGCTGGCGATCCGGCCCAAGGTGATGCTGTTCGACGAGCCGACCTCGGCCCTCGACCCCGAGCTGAAGCAGGAGGTGCTGACCGTCATGCGCGAACTTGCGCAGGAGGGCATGACCATGGTCGTCGTCACGCACGAGATGGGTTTCGCCCGGCAGGTCGGCACCCGCCTGATCTTCATGGAACACGGCAAGATCTCGGTTGATGGCCATCCGGCCGAGGTCATCACCAATCCGCCGAGCGAGCGGCTGAAGGATTTTCTGCAGCATGTTGGATGAAATGCGCGACGAGGGTCTGGGCTGGCTCAGGGCTTCCGGAAGCCCGCACCGGATCGGACTGGCCCTCGGGCAGGCGGGTCGCGCCACCGTCGCGCGCGATCTGGTCGGCCATCCCCTGTGGCGGACGCTGACCGGCCCCGACCACGCCGCGCGCGTGGCCCGCACGGCCGCAGCGACGCGCGCGCGCTTTCCCTTGATCTGGGCCGAGATCGAGGGGCTGGCCGAGGGGCTGGCCCTGCCGGTGGACCAGGTCTTTGCCTGGAACTGCCGGGGCGACCTCTTGGCCTCGGCACCCGACGGCTGCACCACGGTCATGATGCCGGGCGAAAACCCGCTGCTGGCGCATAACGAGGACGGCCTGCCCTTCTTCCGCGGCGACTGCTTCATCGCCGAGGCGCAGCCCGACGATCAGCCGGGCTTCCACGCCTTCTGCTATCCAGGCTCGATTCCCGGCCATACCTTTGCCTTCACCGGGGCGGGGCTGGTGCAGACGGTCAACAACCTTCGGCTCACCGGCGTCGAGGCGGAGATCCCCCGCATGGTGCTGGGCCGCGCCGTGCTGACCGCGCCAACGCTGGACGCCGCGCTGGAGATCCTGCGCGACGCGCCCTCGGGCGGCTTCCACTTCTCGCTAATGCACAAGGCCGACCGGCGCATCCTGTCGGTCGAGTTCGGCGGCGGCGAGTCGTCGATCCGCGAAGTCCGCACGCCCGAGGTCCATGCCAACCACGCCCTGCATCTGCCCCGAGGGCTGGCCGGGCAGATCGTCACGGATTCATCCCGTGATCGTCAGGAGTGGGGAAGCAGGCTGGTGGCCGAGGGCCGCGACCCGCTAGAGATCCTGCGCGACACTGGCTGTCGGGGGCTTCCGATCCGGCGCGATGCGGCGGACGATCCTGATGAGGAAAACACGCTCGGCACCGCCGTCCTGCGGCTGACGGATGCCGGGCTGGAATGGAGCATCCATGACCGCGCCGAAGGTGCTGCCCGTTACACCGGAACCGCCTAGGACGCTGGCGGAACTGCGCGCCCTAGCCGTAGCGGTTGCCAGAGGCGACGGGCCTGTCGCACTCGGGTCCAAGGCGCGGACTGCGCTGGTGCGGATCATCGAAATGGGGAGTGATCCCGCGCTTCTGTCGATCACCACGCTTGCCGACAGCCTGTCGGTCAGTCCCTCGACCCTGACACGGCTGGCACGCTCGCTTGGCTATGCAGGTTACCCCGCCTTCCAACAGGTGCTGCTGTCGGATTCGCTGGGAACTGGGGCAAGCAGCTTCTATTCGCGCCATGCCCATGCCGCGCTGGAGGGTGGAAGCTCTCAGGGCGCCTGCGCAGCGCGGCTCTGTCGCGAAAACCAGGCGAACATCGAACGGTTTATCGAGATGTTCGATGAAGGTAGTTTCGCAGCTGCCGTCGAAGCAATCATCGCCGCGCCCCGCGTCATGGTCCACGGCATCCGTCAATTCCATTCGGTGGCAAGTTTCCTTGTCTATGGGCTGGGGATGATCCGCTCGGATGTGGCGCTGCTGGATTCCAACAATCAGGGCGTGGCCGAGGGACTTGCCATGCTCGGGGCCAAAGGTGTGCTGATTTCCACCAGCTGCGCGCCCTATTCTGCCCCGGTGGTCCGGGTTGCGGCCGAGGCGCACCGGCTTGGCTTGACAACGATTGCCATCACCGACCGCGCGACATCACCGCTTGCAGGCGGCGCGCGTGCGGCAATTCTGGTCCCACACGAGACGAGCTTCCTGTCGAACAGCGTCGGCGCCTTCATCGTGGCGGTGGAGTGCCTGATCAACGCTTGTGCCGCGGCTCGCCCGGACTCGGCCCGCGAAGCCCTTCGGGCCCGTGACGGAATGATCGAGCGGCTGAGCATGGAGGTTCCTTGAGGAGAGGAGAATCACTGAATGGCAGCTTGCGGGATGTTGCACCGCTGCATGCCGGCACCATGCGAACGACCGCTTCGGGCCGCAAGGGATCGTGCGTCCGGGGCGGCGGTGTGAGGGCCGTTCCGGACGACCTGCTCGCCGCCGTTCATGATAACAATGCACGCCGGGAGACGTTCAGGACCATGTGGGATGTCTTCATCGACTATTCCGCCGCCATGGCGGGAACGGAGGCAACGGCGATCAGCGCGGCGATCTCGGGACGGCAGGCGCCGCATCCGGTGCCCGCACAGGTCGCGGCGGCGACCGCCGCCACGTCGCGGGCGCCCGCGTCGATGGCGGCGGCGATGCGGTTGCGGCCGACCCCCATGCAGGCGCAGAGGATCGGGCCCTCGTCCGGTTGATCCGTCCCGGCACGCGGGGCCAAGCTCTCCCGTCCGACGGGAGCGCCGATCCGCGCGATGACGCTCTCCCGGGCAAGGCTCACCGGCGTCGGCCCCGCGAACAGCAGTGCCCGGATCCGGCCATCCCTGACGAAGCAAAGCGTCGTCAGTTCACGCGCCGGGTCGTCGGACCGGATCAGTTCGGCGTCGGGCAGGCCGAAGAGGACACGGGCGATGGCCTCGGCGCCCTCGGACGGAGGGGTGAGCGCGGCCAGTTCGGCCGCAAGTCCGGTTTCGGTCTTGCGGCGCGCCCAGTAGGGCGTGGACGGGGCAAGGACGTCGTCGCTGACGGCGAAGGCGAACCAGCCTGCAGTCCACGGCGCGAGAGTCACGGCCGCTGCCTTGGATTCAGGCTGGCCGGAGAGCGGATCGGTCGCAGCGGCGATGACCGCGTCGATCCGGCCGGTGGGGGCGGTTTCGCCGGTCCAGTGCATCGGCGCGAAAAGCTGGCCGCTGGCGACGCGATCGGTGACGACGACGCGCAGGATCGCCCGGCCGGAGTCGCTGGTGACCTCGGCCAGTGAAAAGGGAGCCAGGCCCAGCCGAAGCGCATCCGCCGGGTTCACCTCGACGAAGGGCTCCCCTAGGTGCCTGTTCAGCCGAGGGGCGCGGCCGGTGCGGGTCATGGTGTGCCACTGGTCGCGGATGCGGCCGGTGTTCAGGCGGAAGGGCCGTTCGGGCGTCAGCCCCGCCGCGGGCGCGCGGGCGGTCACGGGAACCATGCGGGCGCGGCCGTCGGGGGTCAGGAAGTGGCCGTCCGCGAAGAAGCGGCCGCCTTGCCGGGTGGCGGTGAAGGGCCAGCGGAACGGCTCCATTGCCTCGTATTCGGCGTCAGGCATCCCGGCCTTGCCCGAGATGTCGAAGTCGCGCCCGAGCCCGCCCGCGATTCCCGACAGCGCCGCGTACTCGCGGAAGATCGCGGCCGGCCCGTCCCAGTCAAAGCCCCCAAAGCCCATCCGCCGTGCGACCTGCGCCAGCGCCCACCAGTCGGGCTGCGCCTGCCCCGGCGGTGGCAGGGCGGCGCGCTGGCGGCTGACCGTGCGGTCCGAGTTGGTGACGGTGCCCGACTTCTCGGCCCAAGCGGCGGCGGGCAGCAGCACATGCGCGAGCCGCGCGGTGTCCGTAGCCCCGGTCACGTCGCTGACCAC
Source organism: Paracoccus niistensis (assembly GCF_042432925.1). Classification (NCBI taxonomy): domain Bacteria; kingdom Pseudomonadati; phylum Pseudomonadota; class Alphaproteobacteria; order Rhodobacterales; family Paracoccaceae; genus Paracoccus; species Paracoccus niistensis. Next base: position 35,232 of record NZ_JBHLWE010000013.1, read on the forward strand.
CACAAAGTCGCAACTGGCGATGGCGGCGCGGACGGCATCGGCCTCGGGCAGGGTCACGGCGGGGTTCGAGTGGATGATCCACAGCGCCCTGATCCGTCCGTCACCCACCGCGCGGAACATCTCGACGGCCTTGAGCCCGGGCCGCTCGGCCATCCTTGGCGCGTTCCAGAAGCCCGCCACGGCAGCACGGTGGTCCGGGTTCTCCAGCGACAGGTGGCAGGCGAGCTGGTTGGCAAGCCCCCCGACCTCGCGCCCGCCCATGGCGTTGGGCTGGCCGGTGACGCTGAAGGGCCCCATGCCGGGCCGCCCGATCCGGCCCGTCGCCAGATGGCAGTTCAGGATCGCGTTCACCTTGTCGGTGCCGCTGCTGGACTGGTTCACGCCCTGCGAGAAGATGGTCACGACGCGCTCGGTCCGGCACCACAGGTCGATGAAGCGCGCCAGATCGGCGGGGGAAAGGCCGGTTTCGCCGCTTTCGGTGCGGGCCGCGGCAATCGCCTCATCGGCGCCTGTCACATGGGACAGGAAACCCGCATCGGTCAGCCCCCGTTCGGCGATGGCGGCCAGCAGGCGGTTGAACAGCGCGACATCCGCCCCCGGCGTGACGGCCAGATGCAGGCCGGCGGCCTCGGCCGTGACCGAGCGGCGGGGGTCGATCACCACGACCCGCGTGCCCCGCGCGGCGCGGGCGGCCTCGACCCGCTGCCACAGCACCGGATGGCACCACGCAAGGTTAGATCCGACGAGGACGACCAGATCGGCCTCGTCCAGGTCCTCATAGGTGCCGGGCACCGTGTCGGCGCCGAAGGCGCGGACGTGCCCCGCGACGGTCGAGGCCATGCAGAGCCGCGAGTTCGTGTCCACGTTGGCGCTGCCGATGAAGCCCTTCATCAGCTTGTTGGCGACATAGTAATCCTCGGTCAGCATCTGCCCTGAAAGGTAGAAGGCCACCGAGTCCGGCCCATGCGCCGCGATGGTCTGACGGAAGCGCGCGGCGACATGGTCGAGGGCGGTGTCCCAACCCGCCTCGGCCCCGTCGATCACGGGCGACACCAGCCGCCCCGACAGGCTGACCGTCTCGCCCAGCGCCGTGCCCTTGGAGCACAGCCTGCCGCGGTTGGCGGGGTGGTCGGGATCGCCCTTGACCGTCAGGCCACTCCCGGCCGGGCTCACGATCACCCCGCAGCCGACGCCGCAATAGGGACAGGTCGAGCGGATCATGCGACCCGCCTCGCCATCAGGCGCTCGGCGTCGATCAGCACCCGGCCGGCCTCCACCCGCGCCGGATAGGTCGCGACCGCGCCTGTGTCGGCGCCCTGCGCCATGCCGGTTTCCAGGCTGAACACCCAGGCGTGCAGCGGGCAGGTGACGGCATGGCCGTGGACGATCCCGTCCGACAGCGGCCCGCCCTTGTGGGGGCAGCGGTCGTCCAGCGCGAAGACCCGGTCGTCGAAGGTGCGGAACACCGCCACGCAGCCCTGCGCGGTCCTGACGGTGCGGGCGCCGCGTTGCGGGATGTCGTCCAGCGCGGCGATGTCGATCCAGATGGTCATTCGGCGGCCTCCAGCGAAAGATCGGCGACGGGGCGGAAGCGGCGCGCCGCGTCGGGGCGGGCACGCTCGGCCCAGGGGTCCTTCTGATAAACGCGCTGCGACAGGTCGAAGCGCTCGATCAGCCCGGCGCGGGTGGCGGGATCGGCGATCTGGTCGCGCACCCAGTCCAGCCCGACCTTGGCGATCCACTTGTAGGGCCGGTCGAGATACTTCGCGTGCTCGCGGTAAAGCTGGACGAATGCCACGGTGATCTCGATCGCCTCGGCCTCGGTCCCGGCCTTGAGCAACCGCTGCGTTTCCTTCACGTCCATGCCGGCCGCGCCGCCGACGCCGATCTCGTAGCCGGAATCGACGCAGACGATGCCCACGTCCTTGCAGGTGGCCTCGGCGCAGTTGCGGGGGCAACCCGAGACGCCCAGCTTGACCTTGTGGGGCGTCCAGGACCCCCACAGCCGCTGTTCCAGCGCGATCCCCAGCCCGGTCGAATCCTGCGTGCCGAAGCGGCAGAACTCGGATCCCACGCAGGTCTTCACCGTGCGCAGACCCTTGGAATAGGCGTGGCCCGACACCAACCCGGCGGCATTCAGGTCGGCCCAGATGGCGGGCAGGTCTTCCTTCCTGACGCCCAGCAGGTCGATGCGCTGGCCGCCGGTGACCTTGACCATCGGCACGTCGTATTTCTCGGCCGCGTCGGCGATAGCGCGCAGCTCGCGCGCGTTGGTGACACCGCCCCACATGCGCGGCACCACGCTGAAAGTGCCGTCCTTCTGAATGTTGGCGTGCAGCCGCTCGTTGACGAAGCGGCTCTGCGCGTCGTCGCGATAATCGAGCGGCCAGTCCGCCAGCAGGTAGAAGTTCAGCGCCGGGCGGCAGGACGGGCAGCCGCAGGAGGTGCGCCAGCCCAGTTCCTGCATCACCGCCGGCATGGATTTCAGCTCCTGCGCCTTGATCAGGCGGCGGACCTCCTCATGCGTCAGGTCGGTGCAGCCGCAGATCGGCTGGGCCGCAGGCTTCTGGAAGGCATCGCCCAGCGTCAGCGCCAGAACCTGTTCCACCAGCCCCGTGCAGGTCCCGCACGAAGCCGAGGCCTTTGTCTGCGCCCGCAGTTGCGCGATGTCGGTCGCACCGCCCTCGATCGCCTGCACGATCCTGCCCTTGCATACGCCGTTGCAGCCGCAGATCTCCGCCTCAGGCGGCAATGCTGCAACGGCTGCAAGAGGGTCCGACTGGACGCCCCCCGCAAAGGCCGGGCCGAAGATCAGCGTCTCGCGCGTGGCGCTGACGTCGGTGCCCTCCTTGATCTTCTGGAAGAACCAGTTGCCGTCGGCGGTGTCGCCATACATGACCGCGCCGATCAGGCGGTCGTTCTCGATCACCAGCCGCTTGTAGATGCCGCGGCCGGGGTCGCGGAAGACGATCTCCTCGCGGCCGGGGGCCTCGGCGAAGTCGCCGGCGCTGAACAGGTCGCAGCCCGTGACCTTCAGCTTGGTCGCCGTCTGCACCGGCCGGAAGGCCGCGTCGCCGCCGTTCAGCACATCCGCCAGCACCCGCGCCTGGTCGTAGAGCGGCGCGACAAGGCCGAAAAGTTGGCTCTCGAACTCGACGCATTCGCCAAGTGCGAAGATCGACGGGTCCGAGGTCCGCATCCGGGCGTCCACAGTGATGCCCCGCTCGACGTCCAGCGCGGCGTCGGTGGCGATGCGCACCTCGGGGCGGATGCCCACGGCCATGCAGACGAGGTCGGCGCCATAGACGGTGCCGTCCTCCAGCAGCACCGCCTCGACCCGGTCGCGGCCAAGGATCGCCTTGGTGGCGCCCTTGCAATGGACGCGGATGCCGCGCCGTTCCAGGTCCTTCTGCAGCAGGTAGCCCGCCGCCGGGTCGAGCTGGCGCTCCATCAGGTGGCCCATCAGGTGGATCACCGTCACGTCGGCGCCGCGCGCGGCCATGCCCGCCGCGGCCTCCAGCCCCAGAAGGCCGCCGCCGATCACCACCGCCTTCGCGCCGGGTCGGCTGGCGGCAATCATCGCGTTGGTGTCCTCGAGGTCGCGGTAACTCACCACGCCCGGAAGGTCGCGGCCCGCGACGGGGATGATGAAGGGGGCCGAGCCGGTGGCGATGACGAGCCTGTCATAGGGCGTCTCGCCGCCCTGCGACACCACCACCTTCCGGGCGCGGTCGATGCGCGTCACCGTCTCGCCGAAGCGGCAGGCGATGCCGCGGGCGGCATAGAAGCCGTCGTCATGGGTGACGATCTCGGCATAGGTCTTTTCGCCCGACAGCACCGGCGACAGCATCAGCCGGTTGTAGTTGCCGCGCGGCTCGGCGTTGAAGAGGGTGATGTCCCAACCCTCGGGAGCGCCGTCGAGCAGGTGCTCGATCATCCGGCCAGAGGCCATGCCGGCGCCGATGACGACAAGTCGCTGTGTCACGGGAAGTCCTCGCATCAGGGGGGTCATGCCGGCTGGCCTGCGGGCGCGCGGTCCAGCCGCCGCACGGTCAGGTGCATCCAGGCGAAGCAGGCGGCGACGATCAGGAACAGCACCATGAAGCAGCTGGACCACAGCCCCGTCGCGTCCTTGAGCCAGCCGAAGACGATGGGCAGGACGAAGCCGCCGAGGCCCCCGATCATGCCGACCATGCCCCCGACCGCGCCCACGTTCTGCGGGTAATAGACGGGGATGTGCTTGAAGACCGCCGCCTTGCCGATGGCCATGAACAGGCCAAGGACGAAGACCAGCGCGATAAAGGCGGCCGGTGCCATTGCCGTCTGGCCGGTGGGCAGCGACAGGGCAAGGGCAGCCAGCGCCGAGACGCCGAAGGTCCAGTAAAGCACGGCCCTTGCGCCGTGACGGTCCGACAGCGCCCCGCCCCAGGCCCGGAAGATCGAGCCGGGGATGGAATAGGCCGCGCCGATCAGGCCGGCGACGGCGACGTCGAAGCCGTAGACGCCGACCAGATAGCGCGGCAGCCACAGCGCCAGCGCGACAAAGCCGCCGAAGACGAAGAAGTAGTAAAGCGAGAAGCGCAGGACGCGGATATCGGACAGCGGCGCGAACTCGGCGGCGAAGCTGCGGGCCGGGGCCTCGCCGCGGCTGCGGGCGGCGGTGACGGGGTCTTCCTCGCTCAGCCACCAGAAGAGCACGGCGGTCGCGGCCAGCACCCCGGCGTAGACCTGCGCCGCCCCCTGCCAGCCCAGCGCGAGCATCAGGAAGGGTGCCGCGAACTTGGTCACGGCGGCACCGACGTTGCCGACGCCGAAGATCCCCAGCGCGGTGCCCTGCCGCCCGGCCGGGTAGAAGCGCGAGACATAGGCCACTCCCACCGCGAAGGACCCGCCCGCGATCCCGACGCCCAGCGCGGCGAGCAGGAACTGCGGATAGGTCTGCGCGAAGGACAGAAGGAATGTCGCCGCGGCGGCGGCCAGCATGGTCAGGGTGAAGACGGTGCGGCCGCCCAGGCGGTCGGTCCAGACGCCCAGGAGGACCCGGATCAGCGACCCAGTCAAAATCGGCATCCCGACCAGCAGGCCGAACTGCGTTTCGGAGAAAGAGAGCGTTTCGCGGATCTGCAGCCCGATGATCGCGAAGATCGTCCAGACGGCGAAGCAGATGGTGAAGGCCCCGGTCGAGAGGACAAGGGCGCGGGTCGGGTGGATGGCGGGGGAAACGGCGGGATCGGCCATACTTCGGGCTCCGGATGGCGTGGCATCGAAGAAAGCGGGCATGCGGGGGCCGCGACGGGCCGGCATGTCGGCGGTGAATGTCCAGGGGTCCGCGGCGTCGCGGAAGGGTGGCACCCGAGGTGCCGGAAGGCTGCGCCGTTGCAGGCTTCCTGTTCTGCAGGACAGCAGGCTTGCTGCGCTGCCGCAAGCGCGAGGGTGGAAAAACTTGGACTTAAGGATCGTCCTGCCCGCCCGCGCCGCGTCTTTGCGCAAACGCTGGGCAGTCAGTCCACCGGAGGATCAAAAATCCAGCCGTCGAAGAACCTGTCGGGTGCGAGAATCATCGTTCCGCGCTCGGATGCGACGGCGGTCGGGTGGGCCAGCGTCCCCTCGACCTTCATCGAGGCGCCGGGCAGGTCCGCGCCCGCCGCGCGCATGTGCTTGCGATACAGATCGGTGCGGAAGATGGCGGCGCCTGCGCGGCCGGCCGGTTCCTGCGGCAGGTCGAAGCGCCGGGCAAGCTGGGCGGCGATCAGCGCGCCGGTGCTGCGCCAGGGAAAGCTCGCGGCGCCGTCGTGAAAGGTGAAGAACGGTCCCGGCGGGGGGGCCAGGACAAAGGCGGTGCGGTCGGTCAGCGACGCTTCCAGCGTCTCGGCCGGCAGGCCCAGGTATTCGGGGCGCGACAGGATCTCGGCGGCGATGCCCCGGTTGCCTCGCCCGTCGAGCCAGCGCCCTGCCCGCCAGACCGCCCGCATCAGCGCCCCGGCCGCCTCGGGGCGCGCTTCGGCCCATCCTGCCCTTGCCGCCAGCACCTTTTCCGGGGGCGCGGCCCAGATCGAGCGCCCCGAGGCAAGGATCGTGCCCACCCCCGCCTCGGCCGCAACGGTGCCCCATGGCTCGCCCACGCAGAACAGGTCGATCTCTTTTCCCGCAAGGGCGGCAGCCATCTGCGGCGGGGGCACGGTGCGGATCTCGATCCCCGGCCCCAGCCAGCGCGCCATCAGCAGCGCGTGGGTCGAGAAGGTGAAGGGCACGCCGATGCGCAGGCGGGGCCCGGCCGCCGACCGGATGGCTCCGGCCGCCTGCGCCGCATCCGTCAGCCGCGGCAGGTCGCGGGCCAGCGCGGCCGAGGCCCCGATCACCTGCCCACCATGCGACAAAACCATCAGCGCCTCGACCGGCGGCAGCGAGGGCAGAAGCCCCATCGCCCGCGCCACTGCCATCGGCGCCAGCATATGCGCCGCCTCGACCGCCCCGGCGGCCAGGAAGTCGCGCAGCAGCGCCCATGACCGCGCCTGCACAAGCTCGAGCGCGATGCCCTCGGCGGCCGCAAATCCCATTTCCCGTGCAATGATGACAGGCGCGGCATCGGTGAGCGGCACCCAGGCGACGCGGAGGGTTCCGATGCTCATCCCAGAAGCCCTGCCGCCGTCACCAGCGCCGCGGCGACCTCGGCCAGCTTCTTCTTCTGGTCCATGGCGGTCTTGCGCAGCAGCGCATAGGCCTCCTCCTCGGGCAGGCCACGCGCCCGCATCAGGATGCCCTTGGCGCGGTCGATGACCTTGCGCTCGTCCAGCGCGCGGCGGGTGGCCTCAAGTTCCAGCCGCAGCCGCCGCACCGTGGCGAACTGGGCGATCGCAAGGTCGATCACCGGGCGCAGCACTTCGGGACGGACATCCTCGGCGACATAGGCCGAGACGCCCGCCTCGATGGCCGCGCGCATGAAGGCGGTGTCGCCGCCGGGCGCGAACAGGGCGACCGCGCGTTCCTTGGGCGAGGTCGCGACGGCCATTTCCTCGATCACGTCGCGCGAGGCATGGGCGACGTCGATCAGCACGACATCGGGGTCCATCTCAGCGATCCGGCGGTCAAGACCGCTCGTGTCGGCCAGGATCACAACCCGGCAGGTGCCATCCGAGGCCAGCGCTTCGGCAACGGAATGTGCGCGCGTCTCGTCGGATTCGATCACGAGGATGTTCAGCTGCCTGTCCATGGGAAAAGCCAAGGCATCTGGAAGCGGCGAACGCAACTCGTCGTCGCATGTGCGGCACGCAAGCCTGTCGACAAGGCAACCGCCTGCCGACATCTTGGGCAATGGTGCCGCCACATGGAGCCACCAAAAGAATGCTGCCCGGCGTGCAGGCAGGGCAACGCGGTCTTTTGACCTTCTTGCGAACGGCAAGACGGAGCTGTCCTGAACACAGCGTCTGATCCTCTACTGCTTCCGCCGCAATCGTTCGGAGATGCGGCTCAACATCTCGGTGCGAATGGATAAATCAGCGATCGCGCCGAGCAGGCCGCGTTAGCGAGTCAATGGTCAGAGATTGCGTTCAGCCGTGCGGCGCAGATCAGGTCATTCTCGGTCAGCCCGCCCGCACCATGTGTGATGAAGGTCACCTCGAAGTAACCCCAACCGAAGCGCACGTCCGGGTGATGCCCTTGGGTCCCGCCTAGCCATGCGGCCAGGTTCACCATCTGCACGGCCCGTGCGAACCCCTTGAACTCCCATCGACGGGTCAGCGCCCGGCCGTGGGCGGCAAGTGTCCAGCCGGGCAGCGTGGCAAGGGCCTTTTCGGCCGTGCCTGCATCCATGGGCGGCATGGCTCCGGTGCAGGGGGTGCAGGTGCGGGTCGCAAGACGCTCATGGTGCAATGCCACGACGAAAGGCGAGGGCAATGCAAGGATGTTGCCGAAGCCTCCATGCCCGCCGGCGTGCCTGGAGCGGCAGCGATCAGTCATGAGCCCGGCGATCTTCGACGCGCGGCGTGGAACCGGCCCTGGACGTCGGTTGAGGATCGGGGCCTGCTTCGTCTGCCGAGCCCTTGTTGATCCTACTGAACCAAGCGCCTACCATTTACGGACCGACAGAAGGAGATCGATGCTCAGAGGCTTGGATTGCGTTGCGGGCCACCGTGAAAAGTTCCTGTCTGAGATGCTGCAGCACACATGAAGGACCGCTTTGGGGGAGCTACGCCGTTTCGCGGTGCCGGGCTCGAACGGCTGCTATGGGCCGACCGGCTCGGTGGGCCGGTCGGCAGGTGTTCAAAGGTCGATGCTCGGAGAGGCTCAGCGCGACCTCGGTCTCGAGGTAATGGACCGTGCTGTCCATCTTCGTGTGGTCGTGGGACACCCGGCCATCTTTCGGCCTAGGGCCGGTGACGTGGGCGATGCGATCGGCCGGGTCATGAGGGCGTAGCACCGGCAGCCTTCGCGGGCTTATGAAACAAAATCCTGCTCCAGCCGTTCTTCCCGTGTCACAGGAGGAGTATCATGTCCCAGCGACTTCCACCCGTCCCGCCGGAGAACCGCAGCGACAAGGGCCCAAGCGAGCCTGCCGCCGGCAATGACCGGACGGATGCCAACATCCCCGACCCGCGCCACCGCAACCTGGACCAGCAGGGACGGCAGGGCAACATCAAGCAGAACACGACCAACCAGGGTCTCCAGCAGGACCGGTAGAGCAATGTCCACATCCGACAAAACCGAGGCCGCCAACCGCCATCACGGCGGTCCCGGCAGCAGTCATCAGCGCAGCGATCTGCCCGATCCAACCAAGGATCGTGGACCCAAGCCAGGCGAGCCGACCAACGGCCCGGACTCAGATGTCTCGGGCGGAGGTGGCGTGCGCGACAGTCACCATACGCATGATCCCGACACGAAGGGCGGAAACTAGGCGTTTGATCTCGGGGTTCGACGGCGGTCCTCCAGCACTTGGAGGTCGCCGTGAACTGCATGGCATCAATCGAAGCCGGGCGCCGGGTTCGTTCCGGCAGCCCCTATGAGCCAGATTGCGCGGGTAGTCGGCACCCGATCTGTTCTCGAGCTTGCACCGGGGAGACCCTAACCCTGCAGTGGTGCCGATCGCTTACGCTTCCCTCCCCCATGGAGCGCGGTCTCTCACGGCCGGTTGCCCGGCGCCGCGCCTGACCTTCTCGGGACTCCGTCTTGCAGATGCTCCCTTACGATCAGCCGGGCGCCGCGTTCATAGGTAGCAAAATCTTCAGTTGACCGTGGAGCGTGGTATGAACTTCACGACAAGTGTGACCTGAGAGCGCAACCCAGCTCCCCATCGACCAGAAGGTTCAGGCGTTCACGGTGCCACAAGGTGGCTTCGAGCCATTGCTGCCGTCCAGGTTGCGGTTAGATGGTGCCCCACGCCTCGCATCGCACAGCGAGGCATGGACAGCAGCGAAAGGCTGGGCCGGCACGATGGGTCGTCGAGCGAACGCCGGCATGGCTCAACCGCTTTCGCCGCCTCGCCATCTGGCTCATGAGCGACGCACCGACATACACGAGGCTTTCGTGATCCTCGGCTGCGCCCTCATCTGCCTCAACCAGGCGAGAAGGTTTTGCTAGGTGTTCTAAGCCTCTTGGAGGCAAAGCGGTCACATCTGCACTCAAGGTGCCGCTCCCCATGTGCTGCGAACGGCAGCTTTCGTCCGCATAGCGGCAGTTGGCCATCCTGCTTCGCTGCAACCCGGTCGAACGCCCGTTTTGAGAAGGTCGCACTGCAATACCCAGCACACTTTGACCGTCCGCCGAAGGCCGAATACAGCTACTTACGCAGGGCGCCCGGACGCGGGCTTCGGATGAGAACGGCGAGCAAGGCGCATGCTCTTGCCAGTCAACCTCTCCCCCTCGTCGCCCTACCGAGCAGATCAAAATCAGCCGCGCTCCGGGTCCACCGCGCGAAGGGCGTTTTTCGCAGATGTCGCATGGTCGACGTCGTCAAATTGGTTGGGGCTTAAACGGCTACGCATAGCGCGCCATGGTGCAGATGGCCCGGGCGAAAAAACCTTTTCTGCGATGTCGGGATCACCGGCCGTGCTACGTCTTTATCTCTGGAAGGCGACTATTGCCGGAACCACCAAGGGAGAAGACCGATGCGCGTGATGGTATTCGTGAAGGCGACCGAGGACAGCGAACAGGGCGTGATGCCCTCGGCCGAGATGTTGGAGGCGATGGGCAAGTTCAACGAGGAGCTGGCCGAGGCCGGGATCATGGTTGATGGGGATGGGCTGAAGCCCTCCTCGCAGGGCAAGCGGATCGCGTTCGATGGGCCGTCGCGGCTGGTCATCGACGGCCCCTTTGCCGAGACCAAGGAACTGATCGCGGGCTACTGGCTGTGGAACGTGCGCGACATGGACGAGGCCATCGCCTGGGCCAAGCGCTGCCCCAATCCGATGCCCGGCCCCAGCGAACTGGAAATACGCCCTCTCTACGAGATGGAGGATTTCGCCGAGAGCCTGACGCCGGAACTCGTGGAACTGTTCAGCCAGACGGACGGGAAGCTGGCAAAGGACAGGTGAGTAGGAAGGAGGGCGGCTCTCTAGGGTCGAGGGCGAAGTGCTCCACGCGCTCCTTTCCCATAGGAAGGAGGCCGCCATACCCGCCCGGTCCGGCTTGCGGATGCAGCAGGCCGGACCCGGGCCGAGTGGCGGTCCCTTGGGCGCGACAGCGGTCTGTCAAATGCCCTCGATCACCTATCCAATGGAATTGGGACTGATGACACGGACACCTGACCCGAGTTGGATCGAGGCTCGCCTGGTAGGGGCGCGTCCGCGCGTGCTGGCCGCGCTGTTGCGCTGGTTCCGCGATCTCGATCTTGCCGAGGAGGCCTTCCAGGAGGCCTGCCTGCGCGCCCTGAAGAACTGGCCCGAGAAAGGCCCGCCTCGGGATGCGGCGGCCTGGCTGATCATGGTGGGGCGCAACGCTGCACTGGATCAGGTGCGGAAGGCGCGACGCCTGAGGCAGCTTCCTTCCAACGATCCGGCCTTCGACCGCGCGACCGAAACCGATCTGGCCGAGCGGCTTGACGCGGCCGATTGCCGTGATGACATTTTGCGGCTGCTGTTTGTCTGCTGTCACCCAGAACTGTCCATGACGCAGCAAATCGCGCTGGCGCTGCGGATCGTTTCGGGGCTGCCGGTCGCTCGGATCGCCGCGGCCTTCCTTGTCAGCGAGGCTGCCATGGAACAAAGGATCACGCGTGCCAAGGCGCGCATCGCCAAGGCCGACATCCCCTTTGAGACGCCCGGTCCCGCCGAGCGTGCCGAGCGGATCGCGGCAGTCGCGGCAATGATCTATCTGGTCTTCAACGAGGGCTATACCGACGCTCACCCCTCCAGCGAACGCGCGAGCCTCTGCGGCGAGGCGATCCGGCTGGCACGCCTCGTGCTGCGGATGTTTCCGGCCGAACCGGAGCTGATGGGATTGCTGGCGCTGATGCTGCTCCAGCACTCCCGGCACAGGGCGCGCTTCGACGCTGCCAGGGCCGTGATCCTGCTCGAGGATCAGGACCGCTCCTGCTGGGACCGCCGGATGATTGGTGAGGCACTCGCCCTGCTGGGCAAGGCGATGCCGCACCATCGACCCGGCCCCTACCAGATCCAGGCCGCGATCGCGGCGCTGCATGCCGGTGCCACCTGTCCCAAGGACACTGACTGGGCCGGAATCGAGCGCCTCTATCAGGCGCTGGAAAGGCGCGCACCGTCTCCTGTCGTCACGCTGAACCGGGCCGTCGCGATCCTGAAGCTGCAGGGGCCCCAAGCAGCACTTGAGATCGTGGAGTCGCTGGCGGCAGCACTGGACGGCTATTTCTACCTCCACGGGCTGCGGGGCACCCTGCTGCGCGAGCTTGGGCGCGGCGGTGAGGCTCGCGAAGCATTCGGCCGCGCTATCGCGCTGGCCAGCACCGCCGCAGAAGCCGCGCATATCCGCCGGCAACTGGACCAGCTTTGATCATCTCGCGGAGTGCGTTGGGGCAGTGCCTTCAGTCAGGAAGGCCACGAACAGCTCCATACCCGTGCCTTCCCGTAGGCAGTTCCGAAGCTCTTGAACTATCAGGAAGCGGTGATGGCGTTCAGCCGGGCCGCGCAGATCAGGTCGTTCTCGGTCAGCCCGCCCGCGGCATGCGTGGTGAAGGTCACCTCGCAGTAACCCCAGCCAAAGCGCACGTCCGGGTGATGCCCTTGGGTCTCGCCCAGCCATGCGGCGAGGTTCGCCATCTGCACGGCCCGTGCGAAGCCCTTGAACTCCCACCGACGGGTCAGCGCGCGACCGTCGGCGGCAAGGGTCCAGCCGGGCAACCCGGCAAGGGCCTGCGCCGCCGCGCCCAAGTCCATGGGCGACAGGGCGCCGGTGCAGGAGGTGCAGGTGCGGGTCGCAAGATCGCTCATGCCTCCATGTCACGTCGAAGATGAGGTCAATGCAAGGATGCTGTGGAAGGCTGCATGCCTTGGGGCGTGCCTTGAGCAGCTGAGATCAGTCATGGTCGCGGCGATCTTCAGAGAGAGGCATGAAAACGGCCTTGGAAGTCGCTTGAGGACCCGGCCAGCGGGCAGAGCGTGCGGCAAGGTGGACCATTACGCCCGCGGGCATCATCTCGATCTCGTGTCTCAGCTGGGCCGCGATCAGCAGCGTCACGGCATGCAGCATGCGCGCGATGGCGCCGCGTGGAGGCTCGCTCAAGGCGCAGGCATAGCCGGTGGGAAGCACGGTGATCTGCCAGCGCCCAGTTCGGCGGCGACCCGCAGCGGCGTGTTCCCGGCGATCGCCCCGTCCATTAACTGGCTGCCATCGATGGTGACCGGCGGAAGTATTCCCGGCACAGCCGAACTGGCCATGATCGCCTCCACGACGGGCCCTTCGGAAAGTCGCACGCTCGCGCCTTGCTGATCCGTCGGCATCACATGCAAGGGCAGGCGCGCTCCTCAATCCGTGCAAAGGAGAGATGGGCTTCCAGCACGCGTCGCAGCTGGGATGGGTCGACAATGCTCCCCGATCCGCGCACGACCTCGAGCAGGCCCGACGGCGACAGCGGGAAGATGTCGGCCCGGCGCAATCCGCACCAGATCTGTGCAAGTTGCTTCACCCCCGCCAGATCCGGCGCCCCCGCGAAATGGGCGGCGTTAAGTGCGCCGACCGATGAGCCGATGACAAAGTCCGGCCTCAGCCCCGCTTCGGTCAGCGCCAGCGGCATGCCGATCTGAACTGCTCTCAGGCTGCCGCCATCGGCGAGGACGAAGGCTGTCCTTGAATGCTCACCGGCCATCAGATCCAGCTCGCGGAATGCGGCCTTTGCTTGAGGGCCTCGACATCGCGGCCGATTGTGGCGGCGGCAAGGGTTGTGCCATGCAAGGGGTAGCCGACGCAGATGTCGTGTGCAGCAATGTCGTCGTCGTTCATCGGCTCCTCCTTGCAAGCGCTTCGCTGCGGCGATCTAAACCGGAGGGTCGGACCAGCACGGATCCGCCTTCAGCAAGGCCACCACGCGATCCGCCATGCCGACGCAGCGCTTCCCGTCGAAGGGAAAGATCGTGTCGAAGCCGCCCCTGATCCGGCCGGTGATGATCCGCCGCAGGCGATAGCGGGCACGCATCAGCCGCGTCTTGACCGTGCCAAGCGGCAGCGACAGGTCGAGGGCGATGTCGCCCAGGCTCAGCCCGGCCGCCTCGTGCATCAGGAACACCAGCCGGAGATCGGAAGGCAGTTCACTGACCGCGGCCTCGATCAGGGCCCGCGTCTGCATCCGGCCAATGCGGCGTCGGTCGGCTCGTGCTCGGTGCCGGGAAAGGGCAGCACGTTGGCGTTGCTCAGGTCGGTTTCATTTACCGTGTCGTATTCCTGCCCTGCCCGATGCTTGCGCAGCCGCATGGCCGCACAGTTCAGCGTGATGCGGGTGATCCAGGTCGAGAACCGGGCCGCGTCGCGAAAGCTGTCGAGATGTGTGAAGGCGGCCAGCCAGGCATCCTGCACGACTTCCTCGGCCTCGGCGTCACTGGGCATCAGCCCGCGTGCGATCCGGAACAGCCGCCCGTTCAGGCGCCGGATCAGTTCCCGCACCGCTGTCTCGTCGTGCTCCCGGGCCGCTGCCACCAGCGCGGCCTCGGACAGCTGCCGCTCGGCGGAAAGAGGCATCGATCTGCCGGGTTCGCTCATGTCCAGCCTCCTTCCTGCGGCATTACTGCTCCACGCTCGAGAATAGCATCGACTGGCGGAAATGCGGCCAAGGCGGCTTCGGGCAGATCCCCTGCATCTGCTGCCGGGCCCTGCCACATTGGATCGCGGTCCGGTCGGCCGACAACGATCCGGGCCACCATGCCGGCATGCTCATGCGGCTGGCAGTAGAGGTCGTAGACCCCGGTATGGTCAACGTGACCTCGAACTCCTCGTCGGGGAGGAGCAGGCCGCTGTCCCAGGGCCTTGCCGTATCGGGGATGCGCCGGAGCCGGTCCAGGATGTCGGGGTGATAGGCGGTCGCGGCGTGGCTGTTGCCCGCATCGCGGTTGACGAAGCGGATGGTCGCGCCCGGCGCGACGGCAAGGCCCACCGGCACGAAGGCGACACGTTCGCCTCGCGGACTGCCCTTCATCTCGATCAGCAGCGGCCGGGCCGCCCCTCCGAGACGGCGCGGTGCCTGGGCGGCCAACAACATGGCCGCCCCTCCAGGGATCAGCCATCGGCGGTTCATGGTCATTCCGCCAGCCGCGCCTTGGCTTCCGCGTCATGGTAGAGCACAACATGGGCATGCGGTTTCTCGACCCCGGGATGGCCGGCGTTGTAATAGACGTCTACCGAGGTGACGGTGCCGTTCCCGACCGCGAGGTCGTTGAAGGCGGTGCCGCCCTCCAGGTCCTCGATCGGCGTCATGTAAATCTTGGCCGAGAGCTTGCCGTCATGATCGTAGCCGAGGAAGGGCCCGGCCGGCAGGCTGGCCGGATCGACATAGAGCGTGCCGAGACCCGGCAGGAAGTCCGGCAGCGTGACAAGCTCGCTGACCTTCTGGAAGGGCGCGGCAGGGCGGGCAGTATCGGTCACCGTCTGGGCGGCTGCCGACAGTGGCAGGGCGCCCAGAAGGATGGAGGCGGCGAGAACAGGGAAGGACCGGAACATAGGAGTTACCTTTCCGTTGCGGGCCGGATTCGCCCGGCCTCACTCCACTGGATGCAGTTCGGCCGGAAAGGTTCGCGTTCATGGGTTGCTGTCTGGGACGCAGTCTGCAAACGGGCAGGAAAGATTTCTGGGGATAAAGGTTGGACCTCGGCTGCGGCACCGGGGCGCTGACCGAGGCTGTCCTTCGCCAATGCGCTCCGCGTCATGTGCTCGCCCCCGATCCCCGACTAACAGAGTGTGGCTTCCCGGATGTTCCGAAAATTTCTTCGTGCTGGCTTTAAAAAAGAATCTAGGCTGCTCGCAGCTGGTGCGCTTCCCATGCCGCCGTAGCCCGGAAATTTCCCACAATCTTGCGGGATTCGGCTCCCAATCTATTGCGCCGGCGCCACGGACAGGGATGCGCTTCACAAAGTGCTTGGTTTTCCGCCGCCGTCGACAAGATGCCCTTGAGAGAGCAACAAGGATCTTCGGCATGAGCGCCCGGGAAAGTGTCACCTTCCGATTGACCAAGGAACAGCGCGAACAGCTGGATCGCCTTGTGGCGGCATCTGGCCAGACGCAGAACAGCTATATCCTGTCCTGTGTCCTTTCCTCCGGGGGAGGCCGGACGTTCGCCGATGTCGAGCGCAGGCTTGGAGAAGTCGGATTTCTCCTGAATGCCGTCATCGAACAGCTGCTTCAGAATAAATGGCCGGACTCGAAAAAGGCGATTACTTCGCTGATGCGCCAATACGACCGCTTGGTAGATCGTGTCATTCTGGGATTGAACATCGATGCGCTCGATCGTTAAGCAGCACGACAGCGCATCGGTTCCGGTGGGCTACGCACTGGAGCGCGGGGCGTTGTTGCACAACGACCGAGCTGGGGGCCTCGCGTAGGGGCTCTGGCTGTTTATCTGCCTGGGCATGAGCAAGCCTGCACCTTCGCGCTACCGCACGACAAACTGGTCCACCTACAATGCCGCGTTGCGCCGGCGAGGCTCGCTGCTGGTCTGGCTGGACCGCGAGATGGAGTGGCTTGCGGCTGCGAGCCGCCGGCCGGGTCGACCGCAGATCTTCTCCGATGCCGCCATCCAGTTCTGTCTCAGCATCAAGGTTCTGTTTGGCCTGGCGCTGCGGCAGAGTGAGCGGCGCTGCGCCATCGGTCTGAGCAAGCCGCGAACGGTATGGTGGCGGGCCTGCTGGCGATGGCGGGTCTGGACTGGCCGGTGCCCGACTACTCCACCCTGTGCCGGCGACAGAAGACCGTCACCGTTCAGATCCCCTGCCGCCGCTCAGGGAGCCTCTGAACCTGCTGATCGACAGCACCGGCGTGAAGATGCGCGGCGATGGTGAGTGGCGGGTCCGCAAGCACGGGCCCAGTCGCCAGAGGCAGTGGCGCAAGGTGCATCTGGCCATGGATGCGGCCACCGGGGACATCCGGGCGGTCGAGTTCACGCCCAGCCGCGCGGGCGACAGTCCCGTGCTCCCGGACCTTCTCGAGCAGATCCCACGGAGCGAACAGATCGGCAGCATGACGGCCGATGGGCCTTCGACACCCGTCGCTGCCACACCGCCATCGTCGAGCGGGTCGCCACGACCATCATCCCCATTCGCCGCAACGGCAGAACCTGGAAAGAGGACTGTCCCGCCGCCAAGGCGAGAAACGAGATCCTGCGCGCGTCCAAGCGCTTTGGACGCGCTTGTCTCGGAAGCGCTGGACGGGGTGTCACGTCCGAAGTCGGATCGAAGCGCAGATGCGCCGGCTCAAAGCCTTCCGCGAGCGCATCGCCTCACGAGACCCCGACCGCCAGACAGCCGAGATCCACATCCGCATCGCCCTGATGAACCGCTTCTCGGCCCTCGGCAGGGCCGAGATCGTGCGCGTCGCCTGAAACCAAGGGGAAAGGGGCAAACTTGCCCTCAGCCCAAGTTGTGCAATAACGCCAGGTCCACAGGGCAGGATACGAGACCTTCGCCGACGTGGGCGCTCGCTTGCCGATGCTCATTGAACAGATCTACAACGCGAAACGACTACACTCAGCCCTCGGCTACCGAACTCCCGAGGAATTCGAAATCCTGTTCGCCCGGAAGGCGGCTTAGTTCGGATGGCGCGATGTGGTCCAGCCCGGGGGGGTCACTCCAAACCCGGGTCAGTTCCGCGTGGAAATCAACACCCTGGGGCGGAGGACGGGTGATGGTCCTCACTCCGGAACGAGGCTTCTATCATGCGTCTGATCGGTGCGGTGCTGTTCGAATAGAACGACGAGTGGCAGACCTCGAGCCGCTACATGATGGTCGAGGCCTTTGTCCGGATCGACAAGGAGGAGATCGACTCCATTCCCAGTCTCACGACCAAGGCCGCCTGATCATGACCTCAGGCCATCTGGGGAATTAAACCACATTGACGGACGTGACCCCAGGTCCTCGTTGCCGCTTTCGTTGAAGATCGTGAAGTGGAATTCTTGGTTCAGCTTCAGGTAGCCCTTGGTGTCCTGATCGGTCTCGACGCCGCACATCCGGCCATCAATCCCGCGCAGTTTCCCGGCGATCTGCGGGTTGCCATGCATGGCCATCGGCCGCGCTCCTCTTTCAGCCGGAGAGTTCCAGCTTCGAAAGATCCGGTCTCAGGGCTCAGGACCATCCATGTGGCGGGCCTTCATGACAGCCGCTTCCAGAGCAGTCTGAATTCCCGAGACGAAACCTGCAGATCGCGCTGCATTAATGCCTGCAGCCGTGGTGCCTTCATAGGCAAGATAAGCCTCAATTATTTCGGGCGCCTGGCTGATCCGCCCGGCCAGAAGCTGGGGCGCGTCGCAGATCACGGCTTCGGCCGCGCGCCAGGCGACAGTCTCTGCAATGCCGTTGGCCTGCAAGAAGTCGGCCAGTGCCGTTGCAAGAAGCGCCGGATAGGCGGTGCCCGAACCGGGAACGGCGGTCATCAGGTCAAGATGGCTTTCCTGCTGCAGTTCGTCCTCGCTGCCGATCGCCGAGAGCAGCCATCGGACCGCCGCCCGATCCGTGTCGGTCACACCCGAACCGGCGATCCAGGGGGAATAGGATCGGCCGATCTCGGCCGCCGCATTCGGCATCGCCCTCACGATCCTTCCCCGGCAGGCAGCAAGCCGGGCAAGCTCTGCGCCGGCCATGAAGGACACCACCAGCCGACCGGGCGCCATTAGTTTCAGCGCCGGCCAGTCCTGCGGCCGGACCGAGACCACCACGAGGTCACTGCACGCGACCAGGTCGTCCACATCCCGCGCCCATGTCACATCCGCATGACCGTGGTAGTCCGCCCGGGGACCGCTGCGGTTCAGCAGCACCAGTTCGGCCGGCCCGAGTATCCCCCGCGCAAGAAGCTGCCCGCCCAGCGCCGAGCCGAGCCAGCCGGTGGCCCCGATGATGCCGACCCTCATGCCGCAATCGCGCGGTCGTTCCACAAGGCCCAGAGCGCCAGCAGCGGCGTATCGCCGGATCGCATCGCGTGCTGGATGCCCGGCGTGTTGTAGAAGGACCCGCCGACACCGGGCGAGAACCAGTCCCTGTCCTCTTGCCGGAACTCGCCGTTGGAAAGGACGAGATAGGTTTCCTCGGGCGCGTGGTCGTGGTCGGGATAGCGCACATGCGGCGCCAGAAGCGACACGCCGATCCAGATGTCGTTGCGCTGCTCGATCCCGCCCGGGCCGACGAAGACGGCATTCGCATGCGAGGTCGGGAAATTTGCGCTGGCCGTCTCGTTGGTGCCTCGGGGGCGCCACTCCAGCGCCGGCTCGACCGCGCGGAAGGCCTGCGCCAGGGGGCCGAGGCCGGGGTGGGCCGAGAGCGAGTCCAGCATCAAGTCGAGGTGCTCGCAGACGGGCTGGCGGCTGCCCGGATCCTCGCGCTGCGGCTCGACCCGCCCGGCGGCAGCGGCGATCCGGCGCAGCGAGGCGCGGGCCTCCTCGCCCGGCGCGCGCCGGGCCAGGGC
This sequence comes from Paracoccus niistensis, assembly GCF_042432925.1. Taxonomy (NCBI): domain Bacteria; kingdom Pseudomonadati; phylum Pseudomonadota; class Alphaproteobacteria; order Rhodobacterales; family Paracoccaceae; genus Paracoccus; species Paracoccus niistensis. The sequence continues at coordinate 54,288 of NZ_JBHLWE010000013.1, forward strand.
CTCAAGGGTCACATCAAGAAATCGTTGCAGTTCCGGGTTGCGGGTGTCGGTCATCGTCCTCTCCTCCACGCTCACGCATCACGTTAGGGACGGCTGCCGGTCGCGTCCATCCGCAGCCTCGGCCTCCCGCGCCATGCCGGACAGCCAGTCGAGGAACAGTTCCGTCACCTGCTTGGGCTTGCCCCGATGCGGCAGGACGACGTGATAGCCGTCGCTGGTCGTGGCGACATGGGGCGTCAGGCGCACGAGCCGCCGCTGCTCGATCAGGTCTGGGATCAGCCGCGCCCAGCCGAGCGAAATTCCCTGCCCCGCCAGCGCCGCGTAGATGGAATCGGTGAAGGAACTGCAGACCATCTGCGCGCCGCGTCTAGGCATCTCGGCGCCGAAGGCGGACAGCCAAGCCTCCCACCCGGTCCAGACGGGATCATGGGACTGGTGCATGATCAGCGGATGCCGGACCAGTTGCTCCAGGTGGTCGATCGGGCCGTGAGCCTGCAGGTAGTCGGGGCTGCAGATTGGATAGACCTCGTCGCGGAACAGCAGGATCGACCGGCCGTCGGGCCAGAGTCCGTTTCCATAACGAATTGTAACATCCACCTCGCCCCGGCCGAGGTCCACGAACTCATCCTGCGCCACGATCCGCAGCTTGATCCCGGGGTGCTCGCGGCTGAAGCGCGAGATGCGTGGCAGCAGCCAGAAATGCGAGAAGCCGACCGAAGCCGAGATGGCCAGTTCGTCCTGCGCCGAGTTTTCGCTGACCTCGGCGATCGCGTCCGCCACCAGCGTCAGCGCGGTGCTGGCGGCGGTCGCAAGCGTCTGGCCCTTTTCCGTCAACTCGATGCGGCGGTGCAGGCGACGGAAGACGGGAAAACCAAGCGTGTCCTCCAGCAAGTGGATCTGGCGGCTGACAGCGGCCTGGGTCACCCCAAGCTCGGCCGCGGCTCGGGTAAAGCTGCGCAGCCGCGCCGCGGATTCGAAGGTCACCAGCGCGGTCAGCGGCGGCAGCCTGCGGCGCAATCCCGACATGATCCCGGCTCTCTTTCGCTGCGGCGATTCGCCGCCTTGCCATAACTTCCGTTCATGTCATCAAGGATCATTATTGCAGTTGAGGGAAGCCCGCTTCTGGCCCTTAGGATGGCGCACAACCATCCTGCCTTGGCCAGAGGTTCCCGATGCTCGACAAGTCCCCCTTTTCCACGATCTCGACGCTGCTCGACGAACGGGTCGAGGGCCGTTCGCTGCCTGCGGGGCTTTATACCCGCGAGGACGTGTTCCAAGCGGACATGGACGTATTCTTCCGCAAGCACTGGATCTATGTCGGCCCTGAATGCGACGTGCCGGAACCCGGCGACGCCACGGTGATCGACATCGCCGGGTCCAGCCTGATCATGCTGCGCGACGACGACGGCGAGGTCCGGGTCTTCCACAACGTCTGCCGCCACCGGGGCGCGCGCATCCTCGACGCGGGCACGACGGTCGTGTCCAAGCTCGTCTGCCCCTATCACCAGTGGACCTACGAGCTGACGGGCGAACTGGCCTATGCCCCGCACATGGGCAAGGATTTCGACAAGACCTGCAACAGCCTCAAGCCCGTGAACTTCCGCAACATCGGCGGGCTCATCCATGTCTGTCTGTCCGACGATCCGCCCGCCGACATCGCCGCGCTGGAGGCCGTGGGGCGCGAGCGGCTGCTGCCCTATGACCTCAAGAACACCCGCGTCGCCCACCAGACCGACCTGATCGAGAACGGCAACTGGAAGCTGACGATGGAGAACAACCGCGAGTGCTATCACTGCTCGGCCAACCATCCCGAGCTTTGCGTGTCCTTCATCGATCTTGACTTCGGCTTCGACCCGGAAAGCCTCGCGCCCGAGGACCGCGAGACCGCCGCCCGGCACGAGGCGATGTATGCCGCCAAGACCGCCGAGTGGGAGGCGCAGGGCCATCCTTCCGCCGCCATCGAGCAGCTGACGAACTGCGCCACGAACTTCCGCACCCAGCGGCTGATCATCTCGGGCGCGGGCGAGTCGCAGACGCCGGATGCGACGGCGGCGGTGTCCAAGCTGCTGGGGATCGGGCGCAAGGACCTAGGCGACATGCACCTGTGGGGCCACAACAGCTGGCATCACTTCATGGGCGACCACATCATCACCGCCATGGTGATCCCGCTCGGCCCCGACAAGACGCTGCTGCGGATGAAGTGGCTGGTCCACAAGGACGCGGTCGAGGGCGTGGACTATGACTTCGACAAGCTGACCAGCGTCTGGATCGCCACCAATGAACAGGACGGATCGCTGGTGGAACGCTCGCACGCAGGCGTATCGGACCCGGCCTATGTGCCGGGGATGTATTCGCCCTTCACCGAGACGCAGCTGAACTGGTTCGCCGGCTGGTATGTGGACCGGATGCGCGCGCATGGCTACTGAGGTGCAGGCGCCCCCCGGCGGCTGGTGGGACCCCGAGACCGACGACCAACTGCGCTGCGTCGCGGTCCATCAGGAAACCCATGACGTCCGCAGCTTCACCTTCGTCTCGCCCGCCGGAAAGCAGTTCCGCTTCGGCGCGGGGCAGTATTTCCTGTTCGATTTTGCGGTCGGGGACGCGGTGGAGAGCCGCTGCTACAGCATCTCCTCGCCCCCAACCCGGCCAGGCAGCTTCACCATCACGGTCAAGCGCGTGGCAGGCGGCGTGGTGTCGAACTGGCTGCATGACAACCTCAGGCCCGGAGCCTCCGTGCGGGCGCAAGGCCCGCGCGGGACCTTCCTGCGGCCGGTGGCAGAGACGCGGAAATACCTGTTCCTGTCGGGCGGGTCCGGGATCACGCCGGTCATGTCGATGCTGCGCGAGATTGCGGATACCGCAGAGGTCGCGGATGTGGTGTTCCTGCACGCGGGCCGGACGCCGCAAGACTTCGTCTTCCGCGATGAGCTTGCATTGCTGGCAGGCCGGATCAAGGGGCTGCGGCTGTTCTTGCTGCCTGAGACTGCTGGGGCCGAGCCCTCCTGGCCCGGCCTTACTGGCCGCATCTCGGCGGAACTGATGGCCTTGGCCGTTCCCGACATGTCCGAGCGGATGGTGTTGTGCTGCGGGCCCGCGCCCTTCATGGCGGCCGCACGGTCCATCGCCGCGAGCCTCGGGGTGCCGCCGGGCCGGTATCTGGAGGAAAGCTTCGACGCGGCGGTGCTGGAGCCTCCCGCCCTCGAGGTCACGCCCTCGACCACGAGCTTCAAGGTCCAGTTCGCCAAGCAGAACCGCACCATCGAGGTCGGGGCCGAACAGACGGTCCTGTCCTGCGCCAAGAAGGCGGGCATCCGCATTCCGTCCTCCTGCGCCAACGGCATCTGCGGCACTTGCAAGTCGCGGCTGGTCAGCGGCAGCGTGGACATGAAGCACGGCGGCGGCATCCGCCAGCGCGAAATCGACGCGGGCATGTTCCTGCCCTGCTGCTCGCGGCCGCTCAGCGATCTGGTGATCGAGCGCTGAAAGGCCTCCCGTCAGGGGCGGCCTCTCCTTGAAAGGATGATCCACCGGCCTGCCTTTCAGGGCAGGCCGTTCGCATTTTTCTCAGCTGCCCCCTGCCGCAACGGCGACGGCACGGGTCATCGGAACCAGCCCGATGGCGCGGCCGGCCTGATCGAGAACCGTCAGCCGGTCCACGCCTTCGGCAGACATCATGCGGATCGCCTCGCCCAGGTTGGCGCGGCCGGGGATCGCTGGCCCCTGCGCCTCGGCCGTCAGCGGCTGCATCACGGATGCGACCTGCACCACCTTGGCGCGGTCCACGTGCTGGACGAAGCTCGACACGTAGTCGTCGGCGGGCTGCAGCACCATCTCCTGCCCCGTGCCTTCCTGGACGATCGAGCCGTCGCGCAGCAGCGCGATGCGGTCGCCGATCCGCAGCGCCTCGTCGAAGTCATGGGTGATGAAGACGATGGTCTTGCGGAACTCCTTCTGCAGGTCCAGCAGCACCGTCTGCATGTCATAGCGGATCAGCGGGTCCAGCGCCGAATAGGCTTCGTCCATCAGCAGGATCGGCGCGTCGTTGGCCAGCGCGCGGGCCAGACCCACGCGCTGCTGCATCCCGCCCGACAACTGGCTGGGATAGCGGGTCTCATAGCCCGCCAGCCCCACGCGCTCGATCCAGTTCATCGCGGCGCGGTGCCGCTTGTCCTGCGCCACGCCCTGCACCTCCAGCCCGTAGGCCACGTTGTCCAGCACCGTCCGGTGCGGCAGCAGGGCAAATTTCTGGAAGACCATCGCCGTCTTGTGGCGGCGGAACGCGCGCAACTCGGCCGGCGACATCGCCACCACGTCCTGCCCGTCGATCACGATCTCGCCCGCGGTGGGCTCGATCAGCCGGTTGATGTGGCGGATCAGCGTGGACTTGCCCGAGCCTGACAGGCCCATCACGACCTGGATCGTGCCCGGCTCGACCGAGATATTGATGTCGCGCAGACCCAGCACATGGCGGTGCTTCCGGTTCAGCTCGGCCTTGGTCATGCCGCGCCGCACGGCATCGACATAGTCCCGCGGGCGGGCGCCGAAGATCTTGTAGAGATTGCGAATCTCGATCCCGAGCGGTTCAGGCATCCATGCCTCCACGGTGTTTCTGCAACCGGCGGCCGAAGGCCTGGCTGATGCGGTCGAAGATGATGGCGATGCCGACGATGGCGAAGCCGTTGAAGACGCCCAGCGTGAAATACTGGTTCGAGATCGCCCGCAGCACCGGCTGGCCCAAACCCTGCACGCCGATCATGGAGGCGATGACGACCATCGCCAGCGCCATCATTATGGTCTGGTTGACCCCCGCCATGATGGTCGGCAGCGCCAGGGGCAGCTGGACGTTCCACAGCTTCTGCCAGGCGGAGGAGCCGAAGGCGTCGGCGGCCTCGATCACCTCGCGGTCCACCTCGCGCACGCCGAGGTTCGTCAGCCGCACGATGGGCGGCAGCGCATAGACGACAACGGCGATCATGCCGGCGACGCGGCCGATCCCCAGCAGCATCACGACGGGGATCAGGTAGACGAAACTGGGCATGGTCTGCATCACGTCCAGCACCGGGTTCATCCCCGACTGCACCCGGTCCGAGCGCGCCATGAGAGTGCCCAGCGGGATGCCGACCGCGATGGCGACCAGCGTGCAGACGAGGATCATGGCGATCGTCCGCATCGTGTCTTCCCACATGCCGAAATAGCCGATGGCGGCCATGGTCAGGACGCTGGCGATGGTCAGCCGGACGCTGCGGCTGCCCAGCCATGCCAGCGCGCCCAAGATCAGCAGCACCAGCGGCCAGGGCATCCCCAGCATCAGCCGTTCCGCCTGCACCAGCAACTGCCGCAGCGGATCGAAGAAGCCCTCGATCATCGCACCATAGCCGCGCGTGAACTCGCGGAAGCTGTCGTCGATGACGCGCTTGAGGTTGCGAAGGGTTTCCTCGTTCATCTGGGGAAACCGGTTCATCCAGTCCAGCATGGGGTTCCTGCCTTGGTGCTTGCGGATCGGACAACATGGGCCGCGGGCCGGTTCGCCCGCGGCGCCGGTTCAAGCGATCAGAGCGCCGCCTTGATCTTTTCGGCAGCCTCGGGCGTCACCCACTGCTCCCACAGCTCAGGCTGGGTGCGCAGGAACTCGCGCGCGCCATCCTCGCCAGTGGCCTGGTTATCGGTCATCCAGGCCATCAGCTTGTTGACCGTCTCGTTGGTCCAGGACCGCTTGTTGAGATAGTCCATGACGCCCTGCGGCGCGCGGTTGGCGAAGTCGGTGGAAATCAGCGTGTAGACCACGTCGGACTTCCAGTCGTTCGGCTTGGGATCGGGGCAGTCCGCATTCGAGGTGCAGCGTTCCCATTCCGCATCGTCCAGCGGCACGCCATGCTGAAGGCGGACCATTTCATACTTGCCCAGCAAGGCGGTCGGTTCCCAGTAGAAGGCGACAATGGGTTCCTTGTTCTCGTAAGCCCGCGCAATAGCGCCATCCAGGCCCGCGGCCGAGCCGGTATCGATCAGGTTCCAGCCCATGTCTGCCGCACCATAGGCCTTGAACATTTGCGAGGTGACGATGGTGCCGCCCCAGCCTTCCTGGCCGTTGTAGATCGCCCCCTTGTCAGGATTCTCGGGGTCAGGGAACAGGCCGGGATGCTTCAGCAGTTCCGGGATCGTCAGGATCTCGGGATGGGCGTCGGCGATGTATTTCGGGATGAACCAGCCCTGCTGGCCCCCGTCGCTCAGCGAGTTCGCGCCATAGACGATCTTGCCCTCGGCCTTGGCCTTTTCCACCAGATCGGGCAGCAGGTTGATCCAAGCCTCGGGGACCACCTCAGGACGGCCGCGCTCGATCAGAGAGGTGATCGAGGGCACGGTGTCGCCAGCCACGATCTCGGCGTTGCAGCCGTATCCGTTGTTCAGGATGAACTGGTCCATGGCCGCCAGCACTTCGGCGCTTTGCCAGTTCATGTTCGACAGCGACAGGTCGCCGCATTCTTCCTGGGCAAGCGCCGGGACCGCCGCCAGCGCCGTTCCGAATGCAGCAAAGGTCAGGACTTTCCGCATTTCCACCTCCGTCCAGAGCCCTGTTGGATGTGCTGGCCGGCGGGCCCTGGGACGCCGGCTGGCTGCGCGGCGGCGGTGTCAGCCCGTGCCGCGTTTCACCGGGACCGGCTGCCCGTCGTCCCCTAGGCGATAGCCGAAGGGGGCAAGGAACCGGGCCATCTCGCTGGGCGTGGCCTCGGTGCCGGTGTAGATGCGGACGTAAGCCGCAACACGCGCCAGCCGCGTGGCGACCGTCTCGCGCGTCTGCATCGAGATATAGCCGATCTGGACCAGGTAGATCGTGCGCGCCCGCACGTCGGCGTCGATCTCGTCATAACCGAAGCGGCGCAGCATGACGCGCAGCGCCTCCATCCGCGTCTCGTCGGCGCGCCTGACCCGCCCCATGGTGTCGTCGGACTGCAAGGCCCAGCTGCGGACGGCGAACTCGAAGCCCGCGTCGAACCGTTCGCCCACGATGAAGCAGGACAACAGGTTCAGCGCCGCCTCGGCCGGTGTTTCGGCATAGGCCTCAGCGGCGGCAACAAAGCCGCGGGTGTTGGTCTGCTCCCAGGTGTCCAGCAGCGCCTCGAGCAGCGCCTCGCGGCTTTCGAAGAACCAGTAGAAGCTGGTCCGCGACAGGTTCAGCCGATCGGACAGGATCTGGATGCGGACGCTGTCCACCCCGTTCTCGATCAGGGCCTGGTAGGCGGCATCCATCCACAGTTCGCGCGAGCCGCGTTCCTTCAGCCGTTTTGCGGGGGACGAGGTCATGTTCATGAATCGGATGATAGCGCCCAAAGGTGATGTGGCAACGAAAATTGTTCAGGATAGAACATCGAATGTTCGGCCAGTTCGATTTTCTTGACAGGTATGAACAGTGGTTCCACTCTGCTGTCGACACCCCTCGCAAGAGCGCCATCTCATGTCGAACGATCCGCTGCTCCAACCCTTCGCCCTCAAGCACCTGACGCTGAAGAATCGCCTGCTGCTGACCTCGCACGAACCGGCCTATGGCGAGGACGGGCTGCCCAAGGACCGCTATCGCGCCTATCACGTGGAACGCGCAAAAGGCGGCGTGGCGCTGACGATGACGGCGGGCTCCGCCGTGGTGGGGCCGGACAGCCCGCCCGCCTTCGGGAACCTGCTGCTTTACAAGGACGAGATCGTGCCGTGGATGCGCCGGTTGGTGGACGAGTGCCACGATCATGGCGCCGCCGTGATGATCCAGGTCACGCACATGGGCCGCCGCACGCGCTGGGACCGGGGCGACTGGCTGCCGGTCGTGGGGCCGTCTCATGAACGCGAGGCCGCGCATCGCGCGTTCCCCAAGCGGATCGAGGATTGGGACATCGCCCGCATCACCGCCCAGTTCGCCGACGCCGCCGAGCGGATGAAGGAAGCGGGTGTGGACGGGATCGAATTGCAGGCCTATGGCCAGCTTCTGGCGCAGTTCTGGACGCCGGCGATCAACGACCTTGACCCGCCCTATGGCGGCAGCCTCGACAACCGCCTGCGTTTCACTTTCGAGGTGCTGGACGCGGTGCGTGACCGCGTCGGTCCCGACTTCATCGTGGGGATGCGGGTCGTCCCGGACGAGCAGATGCCGGGCGGCGTCACCAAGGAGGACGGCGCCGAGATCGCCCGCCGCCTGCGCGACAGCGGAAAAGTCGATTTCCTCAACATCGTGCGCGGCCATATCGACACCGACGCAGGGCTGACCGACCTGATCCCGATCCAGGGAATGCCATCGGCCCCGCATCTGGATTTCGCCGGGGAGATCCGCGCCTTGTCGCAGATGCCGACCTTTCACGCGGCACGCATCCAGGACGTCGCCACCGCCCGCCATGCCGTCGCAAGCGGGCTCTTGGACATGGTGGGGATGACTCGCGCCCATATCGCCGACCCGCATATCGTCCGAAAGCTGATGGCGGGGCAGGAGGACCGCATCCGTCCCTGTGTCGGCGCGAACTACTGCCTCGACCGCATTTACCAGGGCGGCATGGCGCTGTGCATCCACAACCCCGCCTCCGGGCGCGAGGAGACGATGCCTCACGCGATCCCGCCTGCCGCGCAGTCGCGCCGCGTGACGGTGGTTGGCGCGGGTCCCGCGGGCCTCGAGGCCGCCCGCGTGGCCGCCGAGCGGGGCCATGCCGTCACCGTCTTCGAGGCCGCCGACCAGCCCGGCGGGCAGGTCCGCCTGGCCGCCCTGCAGCCACGGCGGCGCGAGATGGAACAGATCATTTCATGGCGGATGGAGGAATGCGCGCGGCTGGGCGTCACCTTCCGCTTCAACAGCTTCGCGGACGCAAGCGACGTGCTGGACACCACCCCCGACGTGGTCATCGTCGCCACAGGCGGCCTGCCGCATACCGAGGTGCTGACCCAAGGCAACGAACTGGTCGTGTCGGCCTGGGACATTCTCTCGGGCGACGTGAAGCCCGGCGCGAATGTGCTGGTCTATGACGACGCGGGCGACCATGCCGCGCTACAGGCCGCGCAGGCCATCGCCGAGACGGGGGCCGAGGTCGAGGTCGTGACCCCCGACCGGACCTTCTCGCCCGAGATCATGGCGATGAACCTCGTCCCCTACATGCGGGCGTTGCAGAAGGGAAAGACGACCTTCACCGTCACATGGCGGCTGCAGGAGGTCCGGCGCGAGGGCAACCTCTTACGCGCCGCGCTGGGCAGCGACTATGGCCACTTCAGGCGAGAGCGGATCGTCGATCAGGTGGTGGTGAACCACGGCACCCGGCCGCTGGACGAGCTGTATTTCGATCTCAAGCCGCAGTCGTCGAACGGAGGCGAGGTCGATTATGACGCGCTGATCGCGGGCAGTCCGCAGCAGGTCGCGCGCAACCTTTCGGGGACGTTCCAGCTGTTCCGCATCGGCGACGCCGTATCCGCCCGCAACACGCACGCCGCGATCTATGACGCGCTGCGCCTGGTGAAGGATCTCTGACGATGGCATTTCCCGAACACGCAAAGGTCGTCATCATCGGCCTGGGCGGCATCGTCGGCGCCTCGGTCGCCCATCACCTGATCGAGCGCGGCTGGGACGACATCGTCGGCATCGACAAGTCGGGCATCCCGACCGACATCGGCTCGACCGCCCACGCCTCGGATTTCTGCTTCACCACCAGCCATGATTTCCTGAGCACCTGGACGACGCTCTACTCCGTCGATTTCTACGAAAAGCTCGGCCATTACGCGAAGGTCGGCGGGATCGAGGTCGCCCGCGTGGGCGACGACGCCCGCATGAACGAACTGAAACGCAAGGTCGCCTCGGGCAAGGCGTTCGGGACGCGCGCCCGGATGATCTCGCCCGCCGAGGTCAAGGAGCGCTTCCCGCTGATCGAGGAAGACGTGATCCAGGGCGGCATGTGGGACCCCGATGCCGGGCTGGTCATTCCCCGCTCGCAGACCGTGGCGGGCAAGCTGGTCGATCAGGGCGTGGCCTCGGGCAAGCTGCGGGCCTTCGCCAACACCCCGGCGACCTCGCTGGTGATCGAGGGCGGGCGCATCCGCGGCGTCGTCACCCCGCGCGGTACCATCCGCGCCGATCTGGTGATCGTCTGCGCCGGCATCTGGGGGCGGCTCATCGCCGAGATGGCGGGCGAGGACCTGCCGGTCTTCCCGGTGGACCACCCGCTGACCTTCTTCGGCCCCTTCACCGAATTCGAGGGCACCGGCAAGGACATCGGCTATCCGCTGCTGCGCGATCAGGGCAATTCGGCCTACATGCGCGACACGGGCGACCCGACGACCGCCGAGGGCGGGCAGATTGAATGGGGCTATTACTACGACACGGCGCCACGCCTCTGCCACCCCCGCGATATCCTGGAAAAGGAGTTCACGCGACTCTCCCCGTCGCAGCGCGATTTGGACATCGAGGACCTGATGGAGCCGCTGGAGCGCGCCATCGAGCTGACCCCGATCCTGGGCGAGCTTGGCTATAACGAGAGCCATTCCTTCAACGGGCTGCTGCAGGCGACGACCGACGGGCTGCCCTCGGTCGGCGAAAGCCGGAAGGTGCGAGGACTGTGGTATTCGGTCGCCGTCTGGGTCAAAGACGCACCCGCCATTGGCAAGCTGGTGGCCGACTGGATTACCGATGGCCGCACCCATATCGACCACGCAAGCATCGACTACGCTCGCTTCAACCCCCACCAGCTTGAGCCCGACTACATTACTGCCCGCTGCACCCAGACGGCGGCCGCGATCTACACCCCGCCAGTCCATCCGCGCGAGCCCTTCGAAGGCGGCCGCGACATCCGCCGCTCGCCCTTCTACCAGCGCGAGGTGGAACTGGGCGGCCACTTCATGGAACTCGGCGGCTGGGAACGCGCCCATGGCTATGCCGCGAACGAGCATCTGCTGGAGAAATACGGCGACCGCGTCCCGGTGCGCGAACATGAATGGGACAACCGCCATTTCTGGCGCGTGTCCAATGCCGAACAGCTGAAGATGAGCGAGAGCTGCGGCATCATCAACCTGTCACATTTCCACATCACCGACATCTCGGGGCCGGATCATGTCGCACTGCTGGAATGGCTCTGCGCCGCCCGGATCGGGGGCGATGCCAATATCGGCAAGGGCATCTACACCCATTTCCTCGACGACCAAGGGAATGTGCGCGCCGATCTTACGGTCCTGCGCTTTGCCGACCGCTGCTTGCTGGTCAACGGGGCGGATGCCGGGCCGCGCGACCTGACCTACATGCGCCGCGTGGCGCAGGACCGGGGGCTCGACGTCACTCTGACCGACGCGTCCGAGGACCGCATCACCATCGGCTTCTGGGGGCCGGAGGCCCGCGCGAAGCTGCGGACAGTGGTTGAGGACCCGGCAGCACTGGAACCCGACGCCTTTCCGTTCGCCGCCATCCGCCCCGTCAGGATCGCGGGCAGGGAGGTCACGGCCTTCCGCATCTCCTATGTCGGTGAACAGGGGTGGGAGCTGCACATGCCCTATGACGACGGGCTGGCCGTCTGGGACGCCCTGCGCTCGACCGGCGCGATCGCGGTCGGGATCGAAACCTATGCGAACTCGCGCCGGATGGAGAAGAGCCTGCGCCTGCAGAACGCGGACCTGCGGACGGAATACAACCTGTTCGAGGCAGGGCTGGCGCGACCCAAAGTCAAGGAGGCCGATTTCCGCGGCAAGGCGAAGCATCTCGAATATGCCGCGCGGGCCCACCAGCCGGCGATGCTCTGTACTCTGGTGATGACCGACAACATCGACGGCAACGGCATTGCCCGCTATCCCGTCGGCATCCTGCCGGTGCTGGACCCCGACAGCGGCGAGACGCTGGTGGATGAACTCGGGCGGCGGTCCTGGACAAGCTCCATCGCCTACGGCCCGACCATCAGCAAGAATATCGCCCTGGCCTATCTGCCTTGGTCCTATTGCCAGGAAGGCCGCAGGCTGGCGGTCGAATACATGGGCGAGACCTTTGCGGTCGAGGTCGCGGCGGTGGGAAACATGGCGCTCTATGATCCTGAAAATCAAAAGCCGCGAAGCTGAACCTCCATGTCGCCGATGATCCGGACCGCTGAAAATGGCGAAGTTTGGTCCTGAACTGCAGCGTCTGGACCGCGGCGCGCTGATCCGCCGGGACATGGCGCTACCGATCCACGGGCTCCTGCTGCGGCAATTTCTTCGGAAGAGAACCAGTGCTTCGTCCTTGTGAAGAACGCCGACGCTGGTCTGGCTCTCACATTTGCCCTGCCTTTGCCCCGCAAATCCAGGCAGGGCAAACAGATGTAGCTGTCGAGTTCAGCGCAGGAGCGTGGTCCTGTTAGTCGGCACATTCTTGGTCAGCAGCCTCAGGGAATGGGCCGCATCAATCTTCATGCTGTCCTCGACACCTCTGGCTCGTGAGCTTTCGGCTTGCCTCGCATATCTCCAGGCAGCACGGGCGGGAGAACGCCTCTCTGCAGAGCCTTAGGGACGGCTTGCTGAACTCGTGGATGATGTTCGGCGTGGCCGGGAAACGGCCCCCGACTGTTTCCCGATCCTCCAAGCGCTCCCGTCCGGTTTACCCTCCACCACATGTTCGATCGCGGTGACCCGCCCAGTCCACAGGCCGCAAGGGATGGTTCTTGTGGCCTGGTTTCAACGGAAAACCTAAGCCGAGTTGGTCCTGCCTCTCAAGATTCGTCCATTCCGGATGCAAAGATTCCCGGCTAGGCAGGCCATGCGGTAAGGGCTGCGGGACCTGGGCAGTTAGCCTGGTACAAAGGCGAGTATTTCTGAAATCCTGTCCCCGCAACCAACACTGTTTCTTTAGACATATCAAAGCCCTCATCACCTGCCGCGGCGGGTGCGTTCGCATGTCTGGACACCAGCACCTGCGGGAGCGGCCAGCCCGTTGCTAGGCACAGCAAGCCCGCCAGCGCACCCTGCAGGTCGATCGCCAGCCGCGTGCCGTCGTCCTCGCCTGCCTCCGGCACTAGGACGATCTTGTCGACCAGGGAGCGAAGGGCTTCCTTCGCCTCCTCCTGGTCGTCCGCATTGGACAGGCCTTGGATCAGTTGACCGACCCGGGTCCGGTAGGTCTTCGCCATACTCGGATGGAAGCGGACCGGATCGGGGGCAGGGGCCGCGGAGAGCAGCCGCTCCAGTTCCTTCCTCCGGGCATCGAGTTCGATCATCCGGTCCTTCACCTGCTCCGCGGGCACTCCGGCGATGATCGCGTCCACCAGCTTCTTGTGGTCGGCCGTGACCTGGCGCAATTCCTTCTCCAGGCCTGCCCCGCCCGCGTCCCCCTCGGCCTGCAGCCGGTTCCGCTCGGCCGCGTATTCCTAGCAGAAGATCTCCACCGCCTCCTCGTCCATCAGGTGGTTCTCGAGTGCGTCGAGCACCGCTCCTTCTAAGTCCTGGCGCCGGATCGTGGACATGTTGGTGCAGACCGCCGGTCCCTTCTTGCGCGCGGCCGAGCAGCCGAAGGCCTCCTTCGAGATCTTCGAGAACCCGGATCCGCAGCAGCCGCAGTTCATCAGCCCCGAGAACAGGAACTTCGGCCGCCGCCGGTCCCAGACCGGAACGCCCGTGTTCTTCGACACCAGGGCGCCTTGGCGGCTCCGCACTTGCTCCCACAGCTCGTCGTCGATGATCCGCATTCCCGGCACCTCGGTGATCACCCACTCGGCCTCCAGGTTGAGGCGGGAGATCCGCTTGCCGGTGCCCGGGTCCTTGACATAGCGGAGCCGGTTCCAGACCTGCCGGCCGATGTAAAGTTCGTTGTTCAGGATCCCGGTGCCGCGCTCGCGGTTGCCGTGGATCGTCGAGGTGCCCCAGTGCCCGCCTTGGGGACCGGGGACTTTCTCCAAGTTCAGGGCTTCCGCGATCATCCTCGGCGAGATCCCCTTAGCGTAATCCGCGAAGATCCGCCGTACAACCGCCGCCTCGGCAGGGTCGATCTCCCGGTCGCCGCGGATCGGCGCCCTGTCAGGGGCGAACTGTGTCACCGCCGTGTAGCCATAGGTTAGCCCGCCGGCCGACTTGCCTGCGAGCGCCCGGCCCTTCAGACCCCGGTGCGTCTTCTTGCCGAGCTCCTTGAGGAAGAGGGCGTTCATCGTGCCGGTGAGACCGATCTGCAGTTCGGAGACCTGCCCCTCGCTCACGGTCTCGATCCGGATTCCATGAAATTGCAGTTGCTCGAAGAGCCTGGCGATGTCGGCCTGGTTGCGGCTGAGCCGGTCGAGCGCTTCGGCGATGACCACGTCGAAGCCGCCGCCGCGGGCGTCCTCCAGCAGCTTCTGGATGCCGGTGCGCATCAGGCTCGCCCCAGAAACCGCGCGGTCGTAATACTCCTCCTTCACCTCGAAGTCCTTGCTCGCGGCGTAGTCGCGGCAACTGCGCAGCTGGTCCTCGATCGAGGCGTCACGTTGAAGATCCGAGGAGAAGCGGGCGTAGAGGACGGCGCGAGAGGTCATGGAGCGGTCACCCCGGGGTTGCGGTTCGGCATTCCGTCTGCGGCGGCGTCCACATGGTCCGCCCGGGCCTGAGCATGGGCAAGGGCAAGGGCAAGGGCACGGATGAGATCGAGGAGTGCCTGAGGGTAGGGGCGGGGCATGCTCTCTGCAAGCCCCGTCCGGCTGCCGCGATCCCGCGATCCCTCCTCAACCCCCCTGTTCCTGTTCCGCCTTGCCATCGTGCATTCGCCTGTCACACTCGATGCAGGCAGTGTGCGGCGCGCGCGTCTCCGCTGTTTGGAGGCAAATCGGACATTTTGTAACCTGCAGCAATCAAATGAAAAATTTTCCCGGGCTATGAGGAGATGCTGAATGCGTGGCGGGAAGAGGCCGCCGCGCGCGCGGCAGTCGATGGTCGCCGTAAGGCGACTGTTCATGCCGACGTGGCGCCCTGCCTCCTGTTCGTGGACCCGGCGCGCATCTCCGGTAATCTGCGTGAATTGCCCCACGCGGTCCGCAGCCGCTTTCTGGCCCGGCCGCATCGCCGCGAGATTGCGTTGTCCCCGGGCCAGCTGGCCGACCTGCCCCTCCTCGCGCCCTGGTCCCGGAAGCAGTTCGAGGAGTTCGGCTACTTCGTTCAAGGGATCCTGGCCCGTCCCGCTCCCGACAACCCCCGTGGTCGTCGTCAACTCGATGCCGTGGAGGTTCGGCTTCGGGAAACCCTGGCACTGTGGGTCTGGGCCCTGATGCCTTCGATCGAGTGCCTCGGCAGGCGTCTGCGAGGTGCCGAAGATTGCGACGCGCCGGGCCTTTCGCTGCTCAGCGAACTGGCGCCATGGCTGTCGCGGATGGCCGGCGAGAGCCTGGCCCGGCGGCTTGGTCTGCCCCCTGAAAAGTGGTCCTCCCTGAAGTAGCTTTCGAGCCAGATGGAGGACGAAGG
>NZ_JBHLWE010000014.1:0-1639 GCF_042432925.1 Paracoccus niistensis
GCATGACTAAAGGTGGGTCACTTCTCGATGGAAAACCCGGGTCAGTTCCGGGTGGAAATCAACAGTGCAGATAGGATAAGCCTTTCCGCCTGGGCAAGACAATCATTCCATGATGACTGGTTCGCAGCAGCCGCGATCGAGCGTGGTATTGGCATTCACACTGGTAGAATGCCTCGCGCACTGGCCCAGCTCCAGATCGAGCTCTTTGATCGTGGAGCCTTGGACATTCTGGTCTGTACCTCCTCGATCATAGAAGGGGTCAACACTGCTGCGAAATCTGTAGCCATTGCAGATGCAAGAATTGATCGGAGTCCTATCAGCTACTTTACTCATGAAAACATCAAAGGCCGCAGTGGACGGATGTTCCGGCACTTCGTTGGCAAGGTGTATCTTTTCCATGATCCTCCTCCACGAGATCATACCGAGGTCGATCTAGAGTATGTCGATGGAACTGCGCTACCGGACGGATTTATTGCTGGTATTGACCCCAGTGACGATCCGCCACTGGTTGCACGCCAGCAAAGCTTATCCTCAACTATTGGTCTATCGCCTTTTGTTATTCGCGAATTCTCAGCTCTGTCCCTCTCTGTTTTAGAAAGCATAGTTGCGGGTGTGGATGAGAGAATCCGGGAACAAAGGTTTGGGATCTGCTGGGACGGTATTCCGCAATGGCCTCGGCTTAAATCAACAATTCAGTTGATTTGGCAACACGCACGCCCTCGGACGTATAGTGCCCCCACTGCTGGGAGCGCACTAAGGTTGCTAGCAATTGCCGCCAAAAAGCGGAACGTTGGCGCATTTATTCGAGAGGTTGCAGTTCATGAGCGTGACGGTGTAGATCGCGGTATTGACACAGCGCTAAGTTTTTTGAAGGTAATGGAATACGATCTTCCGCTCCGTCTTGCTGCCCTTGAAGCAGTTATCAAAGATCGGTGGCACGATCCCAAAGCTCAGAGTGTGGACTATTCAACCTACATTGCGGCAATGAAGTCGTGGTTTTCGGTTGCACCTGCGAGTGCATACGAGGAAATTGGGCTTCCGGCACAACTTGTTGAAAAGTATGCTCCATCGGCTGGAGATCAGCCCCTGCAAACAATGATTGAGCTGATAGACCGTCAACTTGTATCAGCTTCTGATGACTTAGTTCAGCGTGCAGAGCGCCTATTTTTAAGCCGTGTTCTTCCATTGCGATAATGTCGTCATGAGAGCTAATGCAAAAAGCTGTTTTAAGTCCATCGTCCGGGAAGTAGTGGTTTGAGATCCTTTCCATGACTTACGATCTGCCATGATGTGACGGCCCTTACTTCAGGGGTCTGTCCAGTCCTCCAGCATCAACCCGGCCACCCGGCGGAACTCGCCCGTGTTGTGGGTCACTAGGGTGAACCCGCGCGCCTTGGCCTGCCCTGCGATCAGTACGTCGTATGGGCCGATCGGTGTTCCGGCACGGGCAAGTTCCGCTCGGATCTCGCCCGCGACCCGCGCATCCTCCGGGTCAATGTCGAGGATCGGCAAATCCGAAAACAGCAGCCGCAGGGTTTCCAGGTTGAAGGCGACCTTCTGGCTGCGATAGGCGCCGTGGCCTGCTGCCGGTTTCGTGGACGTCAGGTTAAGTTTGCATAGCACGGGCCTCGAACGCCAC
>NZ_JBHLWE010000015.1:0-3959 GCF_042432925.1 Paracoccus niistensis
TAGAAACAACCCCGATCCACCTTAGCCAAGCCGCCAGGCTGTCTCACCGGCCGGGACCAGCTCATTCTGCGAGGCTTGGATAGCGGCGAAAGCCAGGGCTGGCACCGCTCGGCCGTGGAGCGAACTCCTACGTATCCCGTCCGCTGTCGCCCTCGCAATTGGTGTAACCGCCCGATTTCCGCCCCGGTCTGACGGTAGTATGCTCAGTCCATGGAGATTGATCGGGACAAGATCGACGAGGCCGTTCTGGCGCTGATGTGGTTGACGCTGCATGACGAGCGGCGGGCGTGGAAAGGCTTTGACTGGGGCGCCCTGGAGCGGTTGCACGCGCGCGGTCTGATTGCCGATCCGGTCAACAAGGCAAAGTCGGTTATCCTGACCGATGAGGGCCTGAGGCAGTCCGAAGAACTCTTCAGGGCGCTGTTTACGCGGCCTCGGTCTTGATCGTGCCCATTGGCGCCCAGTTCCAGGGCAGCAGTTCGCCGAGACGGGTGTTAATATGATCGTGGATGCGGTCCAGGACATCGGCAAGATAGGCCTGCGGATCGAGCCCGTTCATCTTTGCCGTTTCGATGACCGTCAGGGCGCGGGCGAGCGTTTCGCCGCCCGCGTCCGAGCCCGCGAATAACCAGTTCCGTCTGCCGACACCAATTGGCCTCAGGGCACGCTCGGCCGCATTGTTGTCGATGGCGACGCGTCCATCCTCGAGGAACAGCGTGAGGGCAGACCAGCGGCTCAATCCGTAGCGGAAGGCCTTGGCCAAGTCGCTTTTTCCGGGGATGCGCGTCAGCTGCTTTTCGGCCCAGCCCCGGAAGGCGTCGACCTTGGGCCTGGTTTCCTTCTGCCGCAGGGCCAGCCGCAACTCGGCGGGCTTGCCGCTGATTGCACGCTCGATATCGTAGAACTTGCCGATCCGGTCGAGCGCCTCGCGCGCGATTTCGGATTTCGTCGAGGTCCAGACATCATGGAAGTCACGGCGTAGATGTGCCCAGCATGCGGCCTCGCGGAACTGGCTCTTCCCTTCCAGATCGGTGGCATAAAGCTTGGCATAGCCCTTGTAGCCATCGGCTTGAAGAATGCCGCCGGCCTGGCCCAGATGGCCGAGGACATGTTCTTCCTTCCAGTCCGGGGCGAACTGATAGACCGCTCCGGGCGGGGCTCTGCCTGCCCAAGGGCGCTGATCGCGAACGTAAGCCCAGATCCGGCCCTTCTTCACGCCCTTGCCGAGCCCCTTGTCGCTCTTGCTGCGATCAAGCACGCGGATGGGCGTGTCATCTGCATGAAGCAGATCGCTGGCCATGATCTCAGCCTCGATCTTTTTGATCAGCGGCGTCAGGGTTTTCATTGCCCCACCGCACCAGTCCACGAGCGTCGTGTCGGGGATATCGGCGCCCATTCGGGCAAAGATCTCGTTCTGCCGGTAGAGCGGCACATGATCGTCGAACTTCGAGACCAGGACATAGGCGAGCAGGTTCGGTCCCGCCATGCTGCGCGGAATTGGTCGGCTGGGTGCCGGGACCTGGACGATCTTCTCGCAGCGCCGGCAGGACTTCTTGATGCGCGCGATCTCGATAACCTTCAATTGCGCGGCGATCATGTCGATCAATTCGCTGACATCCTCACCGATCACCCGCAGATCGCCGCCGCAATCGGGGCAATTCTTGCCGGGGTCATATTCGCGACGTTCGCGCGGCGTGTCCTTTGAGACTTTCGGGCGGCGGCGTGTGGTCTCCTGGGGTTCAGCCAGTTCCGGGTCCTGTGCTTCCGTGTCCGGCCCCTCCTCGGCAGCGGGCGACGGGTCATTTGCCTCCGTCAAAGCCAGCTGCAGGTCTTCCAGCGCCAGCTCCAGTTGCTCGAGCTCTCGTTCGATCCTTTCCGAACTGGCTCCGAACTTCTGCTTCTGCAATTTGGCGATCCGGACGCGCAGCGCCTGAACCAGCAGATCATGCGCACGCAAGCTGGCCGTCATCTTCTGATTTTCTGCCTGCAACGCGGCAATGATCGCCTTCAAGGCGGCAGGATCATTGGGCAGTGGCGTGGCCGTTCCGGACATGGCGATGAATACCATATCCCCATGTCGGACACTACAAAAACACGCAATTACAGAAAGATAGATCAGCCGACCCGGGCCGGTGGCGCACCCCAATCCGGCCGCCTCCAGTCAATTCCTTCCCACAGCATAGCCAGCTGCGCCGATGTCAGACGCGCAGTCCCGTCCTTGCTGCTTGGCCAGGGAAAGCGCCCGCGTTCCAGCACCTTGTAGTAAAGGCAGAAGCCCTGGCCATCCCAATACAAGAGCTTCAATCTGTCGCCACGTCGACCGCGGAACGCAAACACCGCACCGCCTGCTGGCTTCTGGCGCAACTGATCCTGCGCAAGTGCCGCCAAACCTCCGATGCCCTTGCGCATGTCGGTCACTCCGCAGGCCAGGTAAACTCGGACACCGGTGCCGGGCCCGATCATGCGGCCTCCACCACCCGGATCAGGCGCGTCAGCGTGGTCGTGTCCAGCATCGGGTCGAAGCGCAGGCAACGGCCATTGGCCAGTTGAAGCTCGATCAGGGCGGGGCGCTGCGGCGCCGGATCGACAGTCGATGGATGCGCCGCCAACGCCGCCGGCGCGCTCAATTCCACAGGCAGGAACAGGGTCTCCGGTAGTGGCGAAAGCAGCCCCTTCTTTTTCAGCTCATGCCGCCAGGCATAGAGCTGCTGTCGGGTTATCTCGTGGCGCTGCGCCACTTGCGTCACAGTCGCCCCCTCTACCCCGACCGACAGCACGATCCTGAGCTTCTCCTCGTCACTCCACCGACGCCGCCGTTCCAGACCCAGAATGTCACCACGCATCGAAAGTCCCGCATAAGACACGTCGTTAACGACGTCGCTATGCACGTGCCTTAGCCGATCAGCCCACGCTCAGGCAGGCGGTGGAAATCGGGTGGTTACCAATTGGTTACCAACAGCGCGCCGATATGCAGAAAGCCCTCGTCCTAATCACTGCGCACTCATGTGCCTTAACCGGATCAGAAGATCTCGTTGGACGCTCTTAGATCGACACGCAAAGCTGCAGACGTCTCGCGAACGGACCGTACTTGTACATGCGGTCGGATGAGACGGTCAGGCGTGCTAGTCTCACGTCTCATTTCAAGCACCCGCGGCACCACCCCAACCAAGTTGGGACACCTTACACACTGCGTCGTAGATCAATAGCGGGTAACTCAAAGCCCAGGAAGCGCTTTTAAACGACGATGGTGTTCAACCTGAAAACCATGCTGTAGTATCTGACAAAGCCAATCCCTCAAGGATGTCTCTTCATGAACACTCTTTACAACGTCATAGAAGCAGCCGAATTGAAAAGAAAGGCTCAGGCTCTTATTGAGCCCAGTGGCACTCCATCAGCTGATCCGGTCCTTGGGTACCCGCCCGAAATCGTCTATCGATGGAATACCTTTGTCAAGAAACATGGGACGTTAGTGGAAAACGTAATGACAAAGGTTATCAGGTCCCACGCTGGCTGGCAGGCTGCGTCACAAACACGATTTAAGTGCGACACAGATGAAACAAAGAAACTAATCGATCGAGTAGCGATAAATCCTAAAAACGGAGTAGCTATTTTCGTGGAGTGCAAGCGGAACTTAGGAAATGTATCAGATCCGTATCTAAAGAGCATAATTAGATACAATGCCTGGTGCCAAGACAAGGCAGCAGATATTGCGAGAGAAATCGGATTTACTCCATCAAACTCGATTGTGCGCTTCGCGGTCTTCAACGCGTATGGCTCGGAAGATGATGCGCTGAAGATTAAAGGAGTACCAGTCTTGTCACCAAGAGATCTTCCAAAGATTTTCGGACAATCTGTGCTCGATGCATTTGTAGAGCTGAACAAGGTAGTACACTCCGTGACCTGCCATGGGATTTTTCCTCCACCGCCGATTAGAGTCCGCCCTAACTCGAGGACGGACA
>NZ_JBHLWE010000016.1:0-34131 GCF_042432925.1 Paracoccus niistensis
TCGTGATGACCGACTATGCCACCACCGGCGACGGTCTGATCGCCGGGCTGCAGTTCCTGGCGGCTCTTGCCGATAGCGGGCGACGGGCCAGCGAGCTCGTGCGCCAGTTCACGCCCGTGCCGCAGATGCTGAAGAACGTGCGCTACAAGGCCGGGGCGGATCCCCTGTCGGCCGAGGCCGTGCGCGCCGAGATCGCCGCGGCCGAGGCGCGTCTGGCGCAATCGGGCCGGGTCCTGATCCGCAAGTCGGGCACCGAGCCCCTGATCCGCGTCATGGCCGAAGCGGAGGACGAGGCGGTCCTGCGCGAGGTCGTGGACGGCATCGTCGCGGCGGTCGAGAAGGCCGCCGCTTGAGCGAGCGGAAATGCGGGACCGGGGGCTTCGCGCCCCCATTGTCGTATACGACAATCCCGCGGGATATTTGGACGAAGAAGAACCCTGCCAGTCAGGCCGTGACAGTCGGGTCGTGGTCATAGACCCAGGCAAAGCGCTCGAACACCGCGCGGGGGGCGAGGCGGTTTGCCAGTCTCAGCGCCGTGTGCCCGGCCAAGCGTTTCGGCCCTGAAAGGTGGTAGTTGCGTGCGTTCGCCGTGGCTGCCCCGACGATGCGGGCGCAGCGGTCGCGGCGCAGCGCTTGGTAGCGGGCCATCGCGCGGGGCTGGTCGGCGTCCGCGTCAAGGCAGGCGGCCAGCGCCCAGGCATCCTCGATCGCCATGCAGGCGCCCTGGGCGAGGAAGGGCAGGGTGGGATGGGCCGCGTCCCCAAGGATCGCGCGGGTGCCATCCTGCCAGCGGGCCGCCACCTCGTGCCGGAACAGGCCCCAGAGGCCGGTTTCCGTGACCTGCGCCAGCCATCCCGGCACCGGCCCGCCGAAGCCCGCGAAGGCGCGGTGAAGGTTCTGCGGGTCGTCGGTCTGCGACCAGCTTTCGGCGGTCCAGGCGTCCCGCTCGATCACGGCGACGATGTTGCGCTGGCCGAAGCCCAGCGGGTAGCTGACCAGATGCCGGCCCGGCCCCATGAAGACCTGCGACACGCGGCGGGCATGGTCTTCTGCCGGGATGATTGCCCGCCATGCAGTCTGGCCGGTGAAGAAGGGCGTCTCGGGTCCGTTCAGCGCCAGGCGGACGCGACTGTGCAGCCCGTCCGCGCCGATCAGCAGGGGCGCTTCGGGCAGCGTCCCGACAGGCGAATCGAGGCGGATCTCGACGCCGGCCGCACGCGCGGCTTCCTCCAGCACCTGCAGCAGCCGGGCCCGGTGGACAGTGCGGAAGCTCGCCTGCGGACGGGCGCGGGTGAAGTCCATTGCCAGGACGAGGGCGCCTCTGGCGTCGCGCAGCTCGACGCCAAGCGAAGGGGCTGAGGCGGCATGGAAGGCATCGCGCAGGCCCAGCGCATCCAGAACGCGGCCCGCGTTGGGGCTGACCTGGATGCCGGCGCCGACCTCGCGGTAGGCGCCGGCGCGTTCATGAACGGTGACGCGGGCGCCGCGCCGAGCCAGCGCCAAGGCAGCGGTCAGGCCGCCGATGCCGCCGCCGATGACGGTCGCCTCTCGTCCCGCCAGCGCCCCGTGATCCTGATCCGCCATGCTCGTCCTCCTGTTCCGCAGCAAGCCGTAAGGCGCAGGCGGCCGGATGGCGATGCGGTCAGTCGTCCCGGTGCACCCGTTCGCGCCGCTCGTGCCGTTCCTGCGCTTCCAGCGTCATGGTGGCGATGGGACGCGCGTCCAGGCGCTTGAGGCTGATCGGCTCGCCCGTCATCTCGCAATAGCCGAACTCGCCCGTCTCGATGCGGCGCAGGGCGGCGTCGATCTTGCTGACCAGCTTGCGCTGGCGGTCGCGGGTGCGCAGCTCGATGGCGCGGTCGGTTTCCTCGGACGCACGGTCGGCGATGTCGGGGACGTTGCGGGCGCTGTCCTTCATCCCTTCCAGCGTCTCGGCGGATTGTTCCAGAAGCTCCTGCTTCCAGGCCAGCAGCTTCCGGCGGAAGTATTCGAGCTGGCGTTCGTTCATGAAAGGTTCGTCCTCGGCGGGACGGTATTCATCAGGAAGGAATGTCTGGCGCTTCATGGCTCCTCCGGCGGAGCCGGGCGCAGGTCCGCGGCCCGGTCCTTTGGGCGTCCCCTTAAAGGATGAGCCGGGGGAAGGAAATAGTCGCGTGACGCGGGGGCAAAACTTGCCCGTGCGCGACCTGCGGCCTAGTGTCCGCAGGCCTGTCTGCCCCTCAGCCTGCCTGTCAGAAGGACCGATCCATGCAGTTCCGTTCGACCGAAAGCTACGTGGCGCCGCCCGACCTGGCGCTGGCCGTGAACGCCGCTGTGACGCTGGAACGCCCGCTGCTGGTCAAGGGAGAGCCGGGGACCGGCAAGACCGAGCTTGCCCGGCAGGTGGCGGCATCTTTGGGGCTGCCGATCATCGAATGGAACGTGAAGTCCACCACCAAGGCCCAGCAGGGGCTTTACGAATACGACGCCGTCAGCCGGTTGCGCGACAGCCAGCTGGGCGACGAGCGGGTGCATGACGTGTCCAACTACATCCGCCGCGGCAAGCTGTGGCAGGCGTTCGAGGCGTCGGGCAAGGTCGTCCTGCTGATCGACGAGATCGACAAGGCCGACATCGAGTTCCCGAACGACCTGCTGCAGGAACTCGACCGGATGGAGTTCCACGTCTACGAGACCGGCGAGACGGTCCTGGCCCGCCACCGGCCCATCGTCATCATCACCTCGAACAATGAAAAAGAGCTGCCCGACGCCTTCCTGCGCCGCTGCTTCTTCCATTACATCCGCTTCCCCGATGCCGAGACGCTGAAGCAGATCGTGGCCGTCCACTATCCCGGCCTCAAGCAGCGCCTGCTGGACGAGGCGCTGACCCAGTTCTTCGAACTGCGCGAGGCGCCGGGGCTGAAGAAGAAGCCCTCGACCAGCGAGTTCCTCGACTGGCTCAAGCTGATCCTGGCCGAGGACCTCTCGCCCGAGGACCTCAAGCGCGCCCCGAACGAGATGCTGCCCAAGCTGCATGGCGCGCTGCTGAAGAACGAGCAGGACGTGGCCCTGTTCGAGCGTCTGGCCTTCATGGCGCGCCGGCAGCGTTGAAACCGGACCGGGGCGGGTTATCTTCCCTGCCATGGCCGAACTGACCGTTTCCATCCTGCACGGCGTGGACGCGCTGGACGCCGCCGCGTGGGACGCCTGCGGTTCCGGCGGCGATCCCTTCACCACGCACCGCTTCCTGCTGGCGCTTGAGCAGTCGAAATCGGTCGGGAAGGGGACGGGCTGGCATCCTTCGCATCTGGTGGCGCGCAGCGGGGACAAGGTGATGGGTGTCGCGCCGCTCTATCTCAAGACCCACAGCCAAGGCGAGTACATCTTCGATCACGCATGGGCGGATGCCTGGCGGCGCGCGGGCGGGCAGTATTATCCCAAGCTGCAATGCGCCGTGCCCTTCACCCCCGCCACCGGGCCGCGGCTGATCGCAGACGACCCGCAGGTGCAGGCGGCGCTGCTGGCGGCGATGACGCAGATCGCGGGCCGGGCGGACCTGTCCTCGGCCCATGTCACCTTCTGCACCGAGGCCGAGCGGGCCTTGGGCGAGGCGCAGGGCTGGCTGGGCCGCACGACGACGCAGTATCACTGGCAGAACGCGGGCTACGGCAGCTACGAGGATTTTCTGGCTGCCCTGTCCAGCCGCAAGCGCAAGGCGCTGCGCAAGGAACGCGAGCGCGCCAACGCCTTTGGCGGGCGGATCGTCGCGCTGACGGGCGACGATCTGCAGCCCGAACACTGGGACGCCATGTGGACCTTCTACCAGGACACCGGCGGGCGGAAATGGGGGCGGCCCTACCTGACGCGGGCCTTCTTCGACCTGCTGCACCAGACGATGAGGGATGACTGCCTGCTGTTCCTGGCTGAGCGTGACGGCCGCCCCGTGGCGGGCGCGCTGAACCTGATCGGGCGCGACACGCTTTACGGCCGCTATTGGGGCTGCACCGAGGACCACCCCTTCCTGCATTTCGAGCTGTGCTATCACCGCGCCATCGACTGGGCGATCGAGCACCGCCTGTCCCGCGTCGAGGCGGGCGCCCAAGGCGAGCACAAGCTGGCCCGCGGCTACATGCCCGCCGAGACTCATTCGATCCACTGGGTCTCGGACGCGGGCTTCCGCCGGGCGCTGCAGGGATACCTCGCACAGGAAGCCGAGGCCGTCGGCGACGACATGGCCGAGACCGCCGCCTTCGGCCCCTACCGTCGCGGCGATGGCTAAAATGCAAGGGAAAGAGCCGCCTCGAGGGCGCCCTTTTCTCACCCCTTCTTAAGGGATCCGCCGCAGGCTGACCGCTGGCTTCACCACAGTGATCGGCAGGGCAGATGGTCGAGTTCCGGTATGTCACGACGATCACGCAGGGCTTCGTCCGAAGCCTGACGGACCTGACCCTGGGGCAGGTGGGGGATCGCATCGTGCTGGTGGGCGCGACCCATGCAGGGGGCGGGCTGTCGGTCTGGGGCGTGGCGGCGGCCGACCAGAAGGCCCGCCCGGTCGCCAGCTATGACTATCCGAAGGCGCTGACCCATCTGGCCGAGCCGCAGGCGATCCTGCTCGACCGCCCAGGCGGTGTGTCGCTTCTGGCCACCGGGATGGCGGGCGGCGCGGACTGGGTGCGCCAGCTTGGCCCCGAAGGCAAGCAGGGCGCAGTGGATGCGGAGCTGACACGCGCGGCCCTGCCACTGGACCTGCTGCAGGCGGGCAGCTTCACCATCGCCAGCGGGCAGGCGATGATCTATGCCGCGCGCCACGATCAGGCCGTTTTCACCCTGTGGCGGCAAGGGGGTGACGGGCGCATCCTGCTGGCAGGCACGACCGCCGCGCCGCCCCGGATGCCCGTCGACGCCCAGATCGATGCCCTGGTGCCGCTGCGGATCGGGGGCGTGGACCTGATCGTCTCCGCCTCGACCCGCGGCAACTTCATCGCGGCGCACAAGGTGCTGCCCGACGGGCGGCTGGATGCGGGCGAGTTCGTGGGCACGACCCGCGGCACGGGTTTCAACGGCCCCCGCGACATCGCGGCGGTCGAGGTCGAGGGGCGGCATTTCCTGGTCGTCAGCTCGGCCTACAGCTCATCCCTGACGACGGTGCGCATCCTGCCCGGCGGCGGGCTGGTCCCGGTGGGCCATGTCATCGACGAACGCACGACACGCTTCCAGTCCGCCACGGTGATGGAGGCCGTGACGATCGACGGCCGCGCTTTTGTGGTGGTGGGGGGCGCCGACGACGGGCTGAGCCTGTTCACCATCACGCCGGACGGGCGGCTGATCCACCTGGACACCATCGCCGACGATAGCCTTTCAACGCTGACGGACGTGTCCTCGCTGGCCATCCGCGTGATCGGCGGAAAGATCGTCGTCTTCGCGGGCTCGGCGACCGAATCCGGGGTCAGCCAGTTCGTGATCGACCCCGGCCGGATCGGCCAGACCCGCCACGTGGCCGACGGCGCCCATTTCGGCACCGATGCGGGCGACCTGATCCAGGGCGGGCGGAACACCACCCGAATCGAGGGGGGCGCGGGCGACGACATCCTGATCGCAGGCTCGCGCTCGATCGACCTTTACGGGGGCGCGGGGGCGGACCTTTTCGTGCCGCTGCCGGTCTCGGGGCGTGTCACCATCCGCGACTTCCAGCCCGGGGTCGACCGGATCGACCTGTCCATGCTGGGAATGGTGCGTTCGGTCGAGCAGCTGCGCTTCATCCCGCAGGAATGGGGCGTCCGCATCCGCTTCGGCGACACGATGATCGAGGTCCGCAGCCGCGACGGCCGCACGCTGAGCAGCGCGGACTTCGACAATTCCCTGTTTCCCATCGCGCATTACCAGCCGCCCGACGTGCGCTCGACCATCCTGGGCACCTCGCGCGCCGAGGTGCTGAGCGCGGCGCGCGGCGGCTCGGCGGTTCATGGCTATAATGGAAACGACACCATCTTCGGCAGCGATCTTGAAGACTTTGCCGACGGCGGGACCGGCCATGACAGCATTGTCACACGCGACGGGGACGACACCATCTGGGGAGGGGCGGGCAATGACACGATCCGCAGCGGCGGGATGGACGACCTGATCCTGGCGGGCGAGGGCCACGACCTTGTTCTGGGCGAGGGAGGAGACGACCGCGTCGCCGGGCAGGGCGGCAACGACCGCATCTACGGCGGGGCGGGCGACGACCGCATCAACGCGGGCTCGGGCGCAGACTATCTGTCGGGCGACGACGGCAACGACAGGCTGTTCGGCATGGGGGGCGATGACCGGATGGTCGGCGGCCTGGGCGACGATCTCATGCTGGACCTGTCGGGGGACAACCTCTTCCGCGACCATGCGGGCAACAACATGATGTTCGGTGGCGCGGGGCGCGACCGGATGTTCGGCGGCTCGGGGCACGACACCATGCGCCCGGGCGCCGGGGCCGACCTGGTCGCGGGCGGGGGTGGCAACGACCGGATCAACAGTGGCGACGGTGACGACACCATTCTGGGCGAAGATGGAGAAGACCTGATCATCGGCGGGCCGGGGCGCGACCTGCTGTATGGCGGTGCAGGCAGCGACGCGATCCATGGCGGCGATGACGACGACCGGTTGGCGGGCAACGACGGCAATGACGTCCTGATCGGAAACAAGGGCAACGACCTGCTGCTGGGCGGGCGCGGCAACGACACCATGCGCGGAGCCGAGGGGAACGACCGGATTTATGCAGGCGAGGGCGACGACCGCCTGCTGGGCGGCACCGGGGCGGACACGCTAGCGGGCGACGGGGGTAACGACATGATGCTGGGGGAAGGCGGGGCCGATCTTCTGCTGGGCGGGGCGGGAAATGACACGCTCGATGGCAGCTGGGACGATGACGAGCTGTTTGGCGCGGGCGGCGACGACCTGCTCAGCGGCGGCACGGGGACCGACAGGCTGACCGGGGGCGCGGGGGCGGATGTCTTCGTCTTCGCGCCCTCGGGGTCGGATGCGCTGGCCCCTGACGTGATCACCGACTTCTCGGCGGGGCAGGACCGGATCGACCTGTCGTCGCTGGACCTGGCGTTCGTGGGGGAGGGGACCTTCACCGGCAACCGGCCCGAACTGCGCTGGTCCGCCCAAGGCGGCGTGCTGCGGATCGAGGCGGACCTGGATGGCAACCGCCTGGCAGATGTGGTGATCCTGCTCGAAGGTGTGCAGGCGATCTCCGAAAAGGACTTCATCCTCTGAGGGCGGCGGTCTGGACCTTGCTTCCCGCACGGCCTAGCCTTGCCCATCCACGGGGACACCACATGAGACCGCAAAGCATGGACCGCGACTTCGTCACCACCGCACGCACCCTGTCCGAAGCGCTGCCCTACATGCAGCGCTATGCGGGTGCCGTCGTCGTCGTGAAGTTCGGCGGCAATGCCATGGGCGACAACGACGCGATGGCCGAGTTCGCCCGCGACATCGTGCTGATGAAGCAGGTGGGCATTCACCCGGTTGTCGTCCACGGAGGCGGGCCGATGATCAACGACCTGCTGGACCGGCTGGGGATCGAAAGCCGCTTTGTGCGTGGCAAGCGCGTCACCACGCCCGAGGCGGTGCAGGTGGTCGAGATGGTCCTGTCGGGCCTGGTTAACAAGCGCATCGTGCAGGCAATCAACGATGCGGGCGGTCGCGCCATCGGCATCTCCGGCAAGGATGACGACCTGATGGTCTGCGAGGCTGACGACCCGGAACTCGGCTTCGTCGGCCGCCCGATCGAGATGAACGTGCAGATCATCCGCGACCTTTACAACGCCGGGCTGATCCCTGTGATCGCGCCGGTCGCGACTGGCATGGCCGATAACGAGACCTTCAACGTGAACGGCGACACCGCGGCGGGCGCGATCGCCGGGGCGCTGAAGGCCGACCGGCTGCTGCTGCTGACGGACGTGGCGGGGGTCAAGAACGGGCAGGGGCAGGTGATGACCCAGATCCACCCCGATCAGGTGCGCGCCATGATCGCCGACGGCACCATCGCGGGCGGCATGATCCCCAAGACCGAAACCGCGCTGACCGCGCTGGAGGAGGGAGTGCGCGCCGTCGTGATCCTGGACGGTCGGGTGCCCCATGCCGCGCTGCTCGAACTGTTCACCGAGCAGGGCGCGGGCAGCCTGATCCGTTCGACCGAGCCCTCGGTCAAGCCGCACGGGCTGCGCCAGGGCGGAAGCGGGCTTTGACGACGGGCCGCCGAGCTGCTGGCGAGCCGCTTGCGGCTGGCGGTCGCGGGTGGCACTCTGATTCGGGAACCAAGGGAAAGGGTCAGGATGACACCGCTGGGACATTGCCGCCTGATCCTGACACGCCATGCGAAATCCGACTGGGATGACCCGACGCTGCCCGATCACGATCGCCCGCTGAACGGGCGGGGCCGGCGGTCCGCGCGGGCGCTGGGGGACTGGCTGGCCAGCCGCGGCTATGACCCCGAGGAGGTGTTGTGCT
Organism: Paracoccus niistensis; assembly: GCF_042432925.1. Taxonomy (NCBI): domain Bacteria; kingdom Pseudomonadati; phylum Pseudomonadota; class Alphaproteobacteria; order Rhodobacterales; family Paracoccaceae; genus Paracoccus; species Paracoccus niistensis. The sequence continues at coordinate 8,467 of NZ_JBHLWE010000016.1, forward strand.
CCTCTGCGCTGCGGACGCGCCAGACCTGGGACTGCGTGGCCCAGGCCGTCTTCGAGACGCGGCCCGACCTGCGGATCGAGCCTGCGCTTTACCAGGCCGCACCCGAGACGATGCTGCAGGTCCTGAGAACCGCGACCGTGCCCACGGTGATGATGATCGGCCACAACCCCGGCATCGCGGCTTTCGCCGCCATGCTGCCGGCTCGCCCGCCGCTCGATCCGCAGTTCCGCAGCTATCCAACGGCCGCGACGCTGGTCGTGGACTTTCAGGCCGACAGTTGGGCCGAGATCGAGCCGGGCCAGGGCAGCCTGCGCGACTTTGTGCGCCTGGACGGGCGCAGTTGAGGGCAACGACCCTCGGCAGCAGCTTCCGTCCGGATCGCCGACAGGTGAGGGCAAGGGCAGGTCCCTTGCAGGAGTAACCCTGCAAGGCATGTTGTGCGCTGACTGCACCAGCACGCAGCGCCGGGCAAGCGGGACAGGGCTTGTCGGAAGAACTGCCCTTTCATCGAAACAGGAGCGGAATCTTGTGAATGGCTGGCATGGGCTCCTGGCCTCCAACGAGGCCCATGCCTCTCGCGCTGACGCAAAGCGCTGCGCCACTCACTGTGAGAGGGCGCGTCAGGGTGTTGGGAAGGAAAGGAGGGAGGACTGCCCGTCCAGCACATCATGGATGCATTCCTCCCCTCCCCGCCATCTTGCGTCAGCCTCTTGAGCGCTCCTTTCTCTGCCGGATCATTGCGTTTCCGGCTCCTCGGACACCGCATCTGTTGCGGCGAGACCGCATTTGCCGGGAAAGGCGAACTGCTGACGCCGCTGTGAGTTGAACTCGACCCGGTCACCGATATGTGCTGGGCCCACAAGCAAGGCGCTGCCGCACGAGCCCGCAGGGGCTCAGGCCGACAGGAGAACAAGATGCCCGCGATCAAGCCGTCCGCCGTTGACCGGCGGTCCTTCCTTGCCACCTCGCTCGCGCTGGGCGCCATAAGCTTGGCGGCCCCGGCCCTTGCGCAGGCGGTTGACCCCTATACGGGGCAGGCGCTGCAGGGCGCACCCGGCGCGGGGGCGACCCCCGACGCGGGCGTCGTCCAGTATGACGCCGGGCAGGACAACCGCCGCAACGTGTCCAGCTTCCGGATGCACGACTGGCAGCCTTATTTCAGCAACCTGACGAACGGCGCCATCCTTGTTGACCTGACCTCGCGCGCCTTGAGCTACTGGTCCGAGGACGGCGAGTTCCGTCTTTACCCGACCTCGATCCCGGTCAGCGAGGACCTGACACGCCGCGGCCGCACCGAGATCATCAAGAAGGTCGAGGGCCCGTCTTGGGCGCCCACCCCCGAGATGAAGAAGCGCAACCCGGATTGGCCCGACTTCGTGCCGCCGGGTCCGGACAACCCGCTGGGCACCCATGCGCTGTGGCTGAGCTGGCAGTATTACCGCATCCACGGCACCCATGACACGCGCAAGATCGGGCGCAAGTCCTCGAACGGCTGCATCGGGCTTTACAACGAACATATCCAGCAGCTTTATGCCATGACCAAGGTCGGGACGCAGGTCCTGATCATCTGAGAAGGCGCGGGCGGGCCGGGATCATCCCGGCCCGCCGCCCGGACCCGGCAGCACCGGCGCGGGCGGAAGATGCTCGATCAGCACGGCGGAGAGGTCGTCCGCGCGTTCGCCGCTGGCGAAGGCCGCGACCGACCAGCACATGGATTCCAGCAGCGCGTGCCCTGTCAGGGGCGCGTTCAGTTGCAGGATCGCGCGCAGACCCTCCTCTCCCAGCAACTCGCCACGCGCGCCAGCCGCATCGGTGATGCCGTCCGACACGATCAGCATCCGGTCACCAGCCTCGAGCACGACCTCGATCTCGTCGTAGCGCGCGTCCTCGAGCACGCCGACGGGCAGCCCGCCCCGGCCGACCCGTTCGATCCGGCCGTCGGCGCGCTGCAGGAAGGGATGGGGGTGCCCCGCCTGAACCAGCCGCAGGCGGTGCGCCTGCAGATCCAGCCGGGCATAGATCATCGTCAGGTAGGCATCCGTCAGGGGGCCATCCAGCATCATGTCGTTCAGCGCCGAGACGAGTCCCGCGGGCGACAGGTTGCGATCCTGCGCCAGACCGTCGATCTGCGCCGCCAGCCGCGCCGTCAGCAGCGCCGAGGCGACGCCGTGCCCCGAGACATCCACGGCATGCAGGCCGACCGCCTGGTCGTCGAGCGGGTGGAAGCCCACGAAATCCCCGCCGATCATCCCTGCCGGGCGCATCAGCAGCGAGAAACGGAAGGGGCCGAAGCTGCGCTGGCGTTCCCGGATCATCGCCTGTTGCAGCTTGCGCGCTTCGCGCAACTCGGCCGTCATCTGTTCCTGCGCCTCGTTCAGCTGTTCCAGCGCGCTCTGCAGTTCCCGGTTCGCGGCGGTGAGGTCGTCGTGCATGTCCAGCACGCGTTCCGCCGCACGGATGCGGGCCAGCAGTTCGGCACTGGAGATCGGCTTGACCAGGAAGTCGTCCGCCCCGGCGCCCAAGGCCACAGCGATGTCGGCGCGCTCGGTGCTGGAGGTCAGCAGGATGAAGTAGCCATAGCCCTGCCGCACCATGTTCCGATGGGCGCGGCAGAGTTCGAGCCCTGAGAGATTCATCAGCAGCGAGTCGGACAGGATCAGGTCGGGATGCTGCTCACGGCAGATCTTCAGCGCGGTTGCGCCATCCGCCGCCTCGACCACCCGGTAGCCCGCGCGTTCCAGCTGGATCGACAGCATCCGTCGGTGCGCCCGGCTGCCATCCGCCAGCAGCACCAGGCGCCGGGCCCGGTGACCGGCCGCCCGGGCGGGTGTCGAGGAAGACGGAGAGCGATTCGGCTGTCTCATGCGCCAAGGCTAGCGCGCCGGAGTGAACGGCAGGTTAAGCGCGGCCGTTCATGATTCCTCAAGGGATTGGTGTTACGAACGGCCCAGGTCAGCCGAAGGAGACCGAATGATCGACCGCCAGCGCGTGGCCGTCATTTCTGAAGGCATCGAAAGGGCGACGTGGCCCGGGGAGCTCAGATCAGGAACTCGGACAGGACAGGATCGCCGGTGATGTCGCGCCAGTCGAAGCCCTGCGCGGCCAGCCGCTCAGACAGGGCCTCGAGATTCGCGGGGCTGGTTGTCTCGATCCCGATCAGGACCGAGCCGAAGTTGCGCGCCGATTTCTTGAGATATTCGAAGCGCGCGATGTCGTCCTCGGGGCCGAGCAGGTTCAGGAACTCGCGCAGGGCGCCGGGGCGCTGTGCCAGCCGCAGGATGAAGTATTTCTTCAGCCCCGCCCAGCGCTGCGCCCGTTCGCGCACCTCGGGCAGGCGCTCGAAGTCGAAGTTGCCGCCCGAGCAGATGCAGACGACCCGCTTGCCTTCCAGCGCGCCCGCCTCGCCGAGGTCACGCAACGCGTCCACCGCCAAGGCGCCTGCCGGTTCCAGCACGATCCCTTCGACGTTCAGCATCTCGATCATGGTGGCGCAGATGCGGTCCTCGGGGGCGATCACCACGTCCGAAGACGCAAAGCACGACAGCCGTGCAAAGGGCAGCTCGCCGATCCGCGCGACGGCCGCGCCGTCCACGAAGGTCTCGATCCTGGGCAGGGTGACCGGGTGCCCGGCCTCGAGCGCGGCGCGCAGGCTCGCGCCGCCGCCCGGCTCCACAAAGGCAAGGCGCGTCCCGGGCGCGGCTTCGGCCAGTACGCCGCTGACCCCCGCCGCAAGCCCGCCGCCGCCAACCGGCAGCACGACCAGGTCGGGCGCGCCCTCCATCTGGTCCAGGATCTCGGTGGCAACCGTGGCCTGCCCTTCGATCACATGGGTGTCGTCGAAGGGCGACAGAAAGGTCGCGCCCTGCGCTTGGGTGAACTCCTGCGCGGCGCGCAGGGTCTGGTCGAAATAGTCCCCCGTCAGCACGATCTCGACCGCGCCGTTGCCGAAGGTGCGGGTCTTCTCGATCTTCTGCTTCGGCGTCGTCACCGGCATGAAGATCGTGCCGCGCGAGCCGAAATGCCGGCAGGCATAGGCCATCCCCTGCGCGTGGTTGCCCGCGCTGGCGCAGACGAAATGCGCCCCTGGGCCAGCACCCGCCCGACGCATCGCGTTGAAGGCGCCCCGCAGCTTGTAGCTGCGCACCGGCGTCAGGTCCTCGCGCTTGAGCCAGATCTCGGCACCGTAGCGGGCCGAGAGGTGGTCGTTGCGCAGCAGGGGAGTCGGCTCGAACAGCCCGCGCAGCGCGGCCGCCGCATCAAGGACGGGGGAAAGGGGGGTGCTCATGGCGCAGGGATAGGGCGTCATGCGCCGAAATGCCAGCGGCTCTGCGCGCCAGCGCCCTTGTGAGAGGGAGGGAAAGGCCATAATCGGCAGGCAAATCTGGATAAAGGGGCCCCGATGTCTGACGCGCCGAAGAAAGTCGTTCTCGCCTATTCCGGGGGACTTGACACCTCGATCATCCTCAAGTGGCTGCAGACCGAATACGGCTGCGAGGTCATCACCTTCACCGCCGACCTCGGGCAGGGCGAGGAGTTGGAGCCCGCGCGGGCCAAGGCCGAGCTTCTGGGCATCAAGCCGGAGAACATCCACATCGAGGACGTGCGCGAGGAATTCGTGCGCGACTATGTCTTCCCGATGTTCCGCGCCAACGCGGTCTATGAAGGGCAGTACCTGCTGGGCACCTCGATTGCCCGTCCGCTGATCGCCAAGCGTCTGGTCGAACTGGCGCAGCAGCATGGCGCCGACGCGGTGGCCCATGGCGCAACCGGCAAGGGCAACGACCAGGTGCGGTTCGAGCTGTCGGCCTATGCGCTCGACCCCTCGATCAAGGTGATCGCGCCCTGGCGGATCTGGGACCTGACCAGCCGGACGAAGCTGATCGAGTTCGCCGAGAAGAACCAGATCCCGATCGCTAAGGACAAGCGCGGCGAGGCCCCCTTCTCGGTCGATGCGAACCTGCTGCACACCTCCTCCGAGGGGAAGGCGCTGGAGAACCCGGCCGAGCAGGCACCCGAATACGTCTACCAGCGCACGGTGAGCCCCGAGGACGCGCCGGACCAGCCCGAATACATCGAGGTCACCTTCGAGCGTGGCGACGCAGTCGCGATCAACGGCGAGGCGATGTCGCCCGCGACGCTGTTGACGGCGCTGAACGACTATGGCGGGCGGCACGGGATCGGGCGGCTCGACTTCGTGGAAAACCGCTTCGTCGGCATGAAGTCGCGCGGTATCTACGAGACCCCCGGCGGCACGGTCCTGCTGGAAGCGCACCGGGGGATCGAGCAGATCACGCTTGATTCGGGCTCGGGCCACCTCAAGGACAGCCTGATGCCGCGCTATGCGGAACTCATCTACAACGGCTTCTGGTTCAGCCCCGAACGCGAGATGCTGCAGGCGCTGATCGACAAGTCACAGGACTACGTGTCGGGCACGGTGCGGCTGAAGCTCTACAAGGGCTCGGTGTCCTGCGTCGGCCGCTGGTCGGACATGAGCCTCTATTCCGAGGCGCATGTGACCTTCGAGGAGGACGCCGGCGCCTATGACCAGAAGGACGCGGCGGGCTTCATCAAGCTGAACGCCCTGCGGCTGAAACTGATCGGCAACCGCAACGCGCGGGTGAAATAAGAAAGGGGGGCGCTGCCCCCGCCGCCTTCGGCGGCTCCCCCGGGATATTTTCATCCGGCCCGAGGGGCTACGCAGCGACTTGCAGGGCAGAGCGCTTTGGCATATCTGTCCTGCACCTCACCGAGGCGGGTTGGCGGAGAGGTTACGCAGCGGATTGCAAATCCGTGAAGACCGGTTCGATTCCGGTACCCGCCTCCACGGTGAGACGCCGCAAGGTTTGGCAGTTTCCTCCATCATCGCTGCTGTTGTGCTGTCGGGGCCATCGGACCCGGCAAGTTGCGTTATCGCGGCGGTCTGTCTTGTTGCTTCAACGAAAAAGGCCCGGCCGCCTCTCACGCGCCGGGCCTTTCCTGTTCCGTCCGAAGCCTCAGCGCCCGCGCAGCTGCCCCAGGACGATCGAGGTCGCATAGCCGTCGGGCGGCACGCCGATGGAACGCTGGAAGGCCGAGATCGCTTCCATCGTGCCGGTGCCGATCTTGCCATCGATCTCGTCGCGGTAGAAGCCGCGCGCGGTCAGCAGGCGCTGGATCTCGGTCCGTTCGGCTTGGGTCAGCGGGCGGTCCGAGCGGGGCCAGGCGGCCTGGATGCCGGGACGGCCGGCAATGGCCTCGGCGAGGTAGCTGACGCCCAGCGCGTAGCTATCCGAGTTGTTGTAGCGCAGGATCGAACGGAAGTTGTCGAGGATCAGGAAGGCCGGGCCGCGGGCACCCGCCGGCCGGATGATCGAGCCGGTGCCCGCCGGAAGGCCGCGGCCGTTTGCCGCGCGCACGCCCATTGCCGCAAGCTGGCCGGTGCTGGTCCGCGTGCCCTTGCCGACGGCGGTGAAGCCCTCGGGCAGCGTGACTTCGGTCACCCACGCCTGGCCGCGATTCCAGCCGTTGCGCGCCAGGTAGGCCGCTGTCGAGGCCAGAGAGTCGGTCGGGTCGTCCGACCAGATGTCGCGCCGCCCGTCGCCGGTGAAGTCGACGGCGTAGCTGAGATACGAGGTCGGCATGAACTGGGTATGGCCCATCGCCCCCGCCCAAGAGCCCAGCATGTGCTCGGGATCGGTGTCGCCGGCCTGCAGGATCTTCAGCGCTGCGACCAGCTGTTCCTGGAACATCTGCGAGCGGCGGCCGTCATAGGCCAGCGTCGCAAGCGACGGGATGATCTGCATCCGGCCCCGGTTCGAGCCGAAATTCGATTCCATCCCCCAGACGGCCAGCACGATCTCGCGCGGGACACCATAGGTGGCCTCGATGGCGGCCAGCGTCCGGCCGTGCGTAGCCAGCATCTGGCGACCGGTCGAGACGCGTTCCGGCGACACGGCGCTGTCGAGGTAAAGCCAGACGGGGCGCGAGAACTCGGCCTGCTTGCGGTCGAGGCGGATCACCTCGGGGTTGTAGCGGGCAATCGACATGGCGCGGTCGTAGGTGGCCGGGCTGATGCCGGAGGAGACTGCGCGCGGGCGGAAGTTCCGCACCCACTGCTGAAAGCTCGCCTCGGTCGCGGGGTCCGCGGCGGGGATCGGGGCGGGCGTCACGCTGCTGCCGCTGGAGACCGGGCCAAGGCCCGGGCGGCCGACCGGCGCGCAGGAGGCTAGTGCCGCCATCACGGCGGCCGACAGCGCAAGGCGCATCATGGGGGATTTCATACTCACTGCCTCGTCATGTTATCGTTCTTGTTGCACGGAATCTTAACCGTGCAACCGCCGGACTGACAAGGCGAAGGCGGGGCGGTCAGCCGTGGTCGGGTTCGTCGAAGAAGGGCTCGAACTGGGCCACGATGACGCTGTTTTCATCCCGAGCGCGGTCCATCAGGCCGCGTTCCTCGTCCGGAACCTCGTGCCCTTGGGCCAGGCGTTCGTCCAGCGTGCCATAGGCCTGCACCTCGAGCGGCGCGAGATCAGCCTGCTTGAGGATCGCGACCGTCTCGCGCACGGCTTCGTCCTGGTCGCGGCCGGCGGCATAGCAGACCAGCGCCGCGCCCGTCGCGCCCTCGGGCAGACCGTCGCCCTCCTTGCGGCCGACCTGGACCAGCAGTGTGTAGACCTGTTGCACCATCGCCCCCTCGGATCGCCTGCCTTGCGGGATGGGGGATCGTGGCCCGTTTGGCAAGCGCCGGATGAGGTCAGGCGGCCGGCCTGATGACGAGGGGCGTCACGGCAGGGGTCCAGCCATCGGCACGGCCGCAATCGGTGCAGCGCGTCGCGGGCGTCACCAGCCCTGCCCGACGCAGCGAGCCGCAGTTGACGCAGCAGGCCTGGGTGTCGGGCGCCGCGTCCGACAGGGATGCCAGAGGCTCCACATCCTGCGGCGGGACGATGGGCAGGCCGGGCACCGGAGTGTCGCGGTGGAAGACCGACAGCCCGCCGCCGGATTCGTGAAAGGCGAACTCGACCTGGCCCAGGTTCGACACGCCCTTGAGCCGCAAAAGCGACTTCAGTTCCAGCGCGCTGATGTCGCGCAGGATCAGTCCCTCGCGGTCGATGCGGCCGTCGCGGACCACGGCGACGGTGCGGCCGTCGATCATCCGCTTGGCGGTGTCATAGCGCTCGATCAGGTTGTCGATCAGCTTGTTCAGGCAGACGATCACGGTGATGACCACCATCGCCTGCAGCATCGGCACGTCGGGGTAGAAGGTGGCGTCCCCCACCGCCGAGCCGAGCGCGATGACCAGCAGCAGGTCCACCATCGACAGCTGCGTGACCGAGCGCCCGCCGATCCAGCGGATCAGCGCCAGCGTGTAACCATAGATGATCAGCGTCCTGACCGCGATCTCGGCGTAGAACAGGAGAGGCTCTTCGCCCAGAAACATCCGTTTCAGTTCGAAGGGGATGACGGGATCTTCCATGCTGCTTTCCGACAAGCTCGGCAGGGCTGCGCAGGCATTGCGCGCCCGGCAGAAGGCTCAGGGGCGGCCGAGCCTGTCCGCAAAGGCGGCAAACACCCGGTCATAAACCTCGCGCTTGAAGGGAACGATCTTCTCCGCGATCTCGGCGGGCGTCATCCAGCGCCATTCGTCGAACTCGGGATGTTCAGTCGCGATGTCGACCTGATCGTCCCGGCCGTTGAAGCGCACCAGATACCACTTCTGGATCTGCCCGCCATAGCGCCCGCGCCAGATCCTGCCGACAAGCTCGGGCGGCAGGTCGTAGCGCAGCCAGTCGGGGCTTTCGGCCAGGATCTCGCACAGCTCGGCCGGGATGCCGGTTTCCTCGCGCAGTTCGCGCAGGGCGGCGTCGCGCGGGTCCTCGCCCGCGTCGATGCCGCCTTGGGGCATCTGCCAGGCGTCCGAGGGATTGTCGATGCGATGGCCAGCGAAGACCCGGCCTTCGGCATTGATCAGCACCACGCCCGCACAGGGACGATAGGGCAGGCCGCCCGGTCCGGTCACCGCGTCGTCGGGCCCCGTGGCGGGGGCGTCGTTCGTCACTTGCATGAGGTACTCAGGGCTGGGTCGGACGGTTGGCGGGGCGCGCCGTCGGGCTGGGGGCACCCGCCGCGGGCTCGGCCTCGGCGGCGGGCGTCGCGTCGGTCGCGGGGGCGGCGCCCTCGCGCGCGTCTTCGCTGGTCGCATCCTCGCCGGTCACGGCGGGCTTCGCGGCGTCCGCCACCTCGCGCGCCGAGAAATCCACAGCGGCCAGACCCTTGAGGATGTCCACCGCATAGGCGAGCTGGTAATCCTCGTCCCGCAGCTTCGCCGTGGCCTCGACCTGCTTGGCCTCCTCCTCGATCTGGCGGCGCTCCTCGTCGGAGATCGAGTCGTTGTTCAGCGCGCCCCGAAGGTCGCGTTCCGAGGTCGAGAAGTTCGAGGCGCTGCGCGGCGCCTTTTCTTCCTCGTCGGCCGGGCGGGCGGGGGGCTGCTGGACGATGATGTCCGGGTTGATCCCCAGCGCCTGGATCGAGCGGCCTGAGGGCGTGTAGTACAGTGCCGTGGTCAGCCGGATCGCGCTTTCCGAGGTCACCGGCATCACCGTCTGGACCGAGCCCTTGCCGAAGCTCTTGGTGCCCACGACGATGGCGCGGCGGTGGTCCTGCAGCGCGCCGGTCACGATCTCGGACGCCGAGGCGGAGCCTCCGTTGATCAGCACGACCATCGGCTTGCCCTGCGCCAGGTCGCCGGGCTCGGCGTTCCAGCGGCCGCTTTCCTCGGGCTGGCGGCCGCGCGTGGACACGATCTCGCCCTTGTCCAGGAAGGCGTCGCTGACCAGCACCGCCTGGTCCAGCAAGCCGCCGGGGTTGTTGCGCAGGTCCAGAACGAAGCCCGTCACCTTGTCGATGCCACCGGCTTCCTCGACCGCCTTGGCCAGCTCGGACTTCAGCGTGTCATAGGTCTCGTCGTTGAAGGTGGCGACGCGCAGCACCACGGCACTGCCCTCGACGCGGGTGCGTACCACAGTCAGGCGAATCGTTTCGCGAGTCATCTTGACGTCGAAGGGCTCGCTTTCCCCTTCGCGCAGTATGGTGACGGTGACTTCCGATCCGATGGGACCGCGCATCTTTTCCACCGACTCGTCCAACGTCAGGCCCATCAGCGACTCGCCGTTCACATGGGTGATGAAGTCGCCGGGCTTGATCCCCGCGTTGGCGGCGGGCGTGTCGTCCATGGGCGAGATCACCTTGACCAGCCCATCCTCCTGTCCGACCTCGATCCCCAGGCCCCCGAAGCTGCCGCGCGTCTGGGTCTGCATGTCCTCGTAGTCGCTGGCCGACAGGAACGAGGAATGGGGGTCCAGCGAGGTCAGCATCCCGTTGATCGCCGCCTCGATCAGGGTCTTGGAATCGACCTGCTCGACGTAGTCCTGCTGCACCCGCTCGAAGACGTTGCCGAACAGGTCGAGCTGTTCATAGACCGAGGTGTTGCGGCCCGACTCCTGCGCGACAAGCGGTCCGGCCAACTGGGTCGTGACCAGGATGCCGGCCAGCGTGCCGCCGATGCCCGCCATGAGATAATTCTTCATTCTGTGTCTCCCTACAACCACTGGCAAGGAATCCTTTGATTTCAGCACGTTGCAGAGGTTGTTATCTTTGCCGCAAGTAAACTCTGACAAATTTCTGCCATGGCTTTTTTACGACAATACCGCCAACAGCGCGTCCCGATGTGGAGTCAAGTCGGTAGAGGTGTAACGGCGCAGCATGGTCGAGTCACTATGCCCCAACATCTGTTGAATCACATGCGTGGGACGATCTGCGTTCAACAGTCGAGTCGCCACCGTATGGCGGATGCTATGGATGGTTGCTCGCTCCAGACGGCTCTGCCCTGGTTTGTGGCAGACTTTGCCGATGACCCTGCGAAGGATCACTGCCGTGTGTTGTGATCCGAACATTGGTTGACGGTCGATGCGAGGTTTGAGCACCGCTATTGTCCGCTCTGGCAAGGGCAGGGGGGTGACCTTCGCTTGTTGGTGCTGCGACCGCTTGCGCTTGGATCTGACAACCCAGAACGTCCCCGTGTCGAGATCGAACTGTTCCGCAGTGGCGGTCAAGGCCTCATTCAACCGAACGCCAGTTGTGAACAGCAGCGTTGCCAGTGCGTGGGCATCTTGTGAGTGCTGAGACGGATCGGCCGCAAGGTATTCAAGTATTGCCCGCTCTTGCTCGGGGGTGATGACAACGTGCCGTGTTGGGCTGGCAGGAGCAGGATATGTAAGATCGTGGTTTGTCAGATACTCCCCACGAAGCCTCCTGTTGGCAGTCTTGAGTAACGATATCTCTAGAGTGATCGAAGAGCGGGATAGCCCTTCCTCTTCACGCTTGCGGTGGTACAGCTGTAGATCCGATTTTCGGATCGTATGGAGTTCGCGCTTCGGGTCGAACCCAAACGCACTAGGATTCCGCTTGGATTGTCCCGTTAGCTTTGCCTTGCCGCGACGGTAGGCGATCCGTGAATGCTCTGACAGGTCCGGCTGATTGATGACAAAATCAAGTGCAGCTTCGAGTGTGATGGGGCGTAGCCTATGCGGGTCTTTGGCCTCATCCTTGGCTGCTTGGTATGCAGCGGATGCGATTGCATGGGCATTGTTGTAGTCCGATGTTCCCGTTGATTTTCGGACCCGCTTCTTCCCGACTGTGAAGCTATAGGACCAACAGGAAGATTTTCTATCCCGGTACAGCTTGTAGGTTTCGGCCATGTTCCCGCTCGAAGGACTATATCCTCAGAATAATACTTTTGTCAGAGCTGCGAAAGCAGAAAGTGCTTGACTTCTATAGGAAAATGGGTTATAAAAAGGGTGAGAATCAACCTTGTGATACGTTGTAGACGCTCGCGCGGCTGATTCCGAGTCGCCGGGCGATCTCGGTGGCACCCAGTCCTTCCGCTCTCAGTGCATTGACCTCAGCCGCTTTGCGCTGGGCGGTTGGAACCCTGCCTTTATACTTTCCTGCCTGCTTGGCCTTGGCGATCCCTTCGCGCTGGCGCTCAAGCATGATCTCTCTCTCGAACTCTGCCACGCCGCCGAGGACGTTCAGCATCAGCTTCCCGGTTGGCGTGTTGGTGTCGATGCCCATGTTCAGGATCTTGAGAGCGGCACCCTTGGCCGTGATCCGCTGAAGCAGTTCGTGCATGTGGGCAACTGATCGGGCGAGCCGGTCGAGCTTGGTGACCACCAGCGTGTCGCCATCGCGCAGAAAATCGAGAGCCAAGGCGAGTTGATCCCGCTGGGCAACGTCAACTGACGAAACCTGCTCGCGGAAGATCTTCTCGCACCCTGCCGCTGTAAGGTCGCGCTCCTGGGCTTCAATGCCTGCGACCTGATCCAGTGTTGAGGTCCGCGCGTAACCAACGATCATCTTGCACCAACTGTCTAACATGATTCTTAGATGTTTATAGACGGTCTGTGTATTTTGTTCAACACCATTCTAATTGGACAGTTGGTCTGTGAAGGCGGGGTGTCCAACTTGGGCTTGGCCTAGATCGACAACCGGGCCGCGTGAGAAAAAAAGTCGAAGAAAATCGCGGGTGTGTGTCCACCGCATGAACACGCGATATAAATAGAAGTATACAATTAAGGAGGTAAATCTATGGACCATCTACACATACGATTGCCGACAGGATTGAAGAAGCAGCTGAAGAAGCACTGCCGAGACCAGAACATCTCGGTGACCAGTGCCCTCATCATCATGATCAACAAGGAGCTGCGCGACGGCTCCTTGACCAACGCCAGCGCCACTCATGACCTCGATGAAGGTCACGCGCTGGGCTTCGTCCTGAGGCAGTAGGGCAAGATGGGTGACTCCTGCGGGAGCACCTGAGCCCCCATGGCCACCCTCCTTTTCAAACCAAATCATCGCCCCATGGGCGAGGTTTCCGCATATCTGAATGTTATTTCAAATAATTACAAGGAATTAGATGATGAATATACATAATGGAAAACACAAGAAGACCTTCAAAAAGTATGATTTGATCGATGAAGCGTTGGCAGCAGCAACAGCCGGGATGCATCCAGTTACTGCTATTGACACGCGTTGCATCACCTTCACGATACACCTTACCAGCGCGGCGAGGCACGAGCCGTTGTGTCGAACTCTGTTCGGCACAACTGAGACGTTCTTCACCGAGCTAGGAGTGAAGCGCCGTAGCGCCTCTCATACGGGATTGCTGTCATTCATAGACGTGAACGGCAGCAAGTTCACAGGAGCCGCCAGGGACGAGTCCCAGGTCCACTGTCATGGCGCCATCTTCATCCCGCATGGCACCAGCAAGGAAGACTGCGATAGCCTTATCAAGCTGCTGGCGTCGGAAGCCCGTGACGCGACAGACAAGGGCGCACTCATCGCCAAACCACGCCGAGACGCCGTTCAGTTCACGATGTTCGACCGCAATCGGCCAGATGCCAGCCTGAAGAACTGGATTGCATATGCCCAGAAGGAAGAGGTGCGGGTGCGGACGGTGGGCACTTTCGGCGTCTTCTTGCCCTTCGACAAACGCAACGAGGATGGCCAAGCGGTTGCCTCGAAGATCGAGGGCAAGCGGGACAAGACGCTGGCGATCCTGCAAGGGTATGAGGGGTTCAAGGTTTTTCGATATCCTCGCAAAGTCAAACTATAGGCAAACCATGGTACCCCCTGCCACTGGTATCCAGCCCAGCGGGCCTCGGGAACGACGGCCCGACCTATACCGGCTGCGCAAAATACACGTACTTGTGTTTAGGTCATACAAGTAATTGCATGGCGAATTCGTTTGCGACTGGGCCAGTCATCGAGCGTGCATCTTGATGATTGAGTCTTCAAATCTAAGCATTTCAAAAAGTGCGTTTGCGCTTCCTAGTAGCCTATCTTTTTCAACCAGCCACCTGTCTTTTTGCGGGATATCGTCTTCCAGGCCGTGGGCGACTTTGCCCCTTACTATCCAGATTGTTCTTATTATATTTTCAAGCTCTGGAAATTCGTCGAACAAACTGCGTCCCGTGCGAACCTCCAAAAGCTCGCTAAAATACCTTTCTGGCTTCTTGGTGTCGTTCATGGCGTTTTTGTAATCATTCCTGCCGCATACGCCCACTGTGTGGAGGTGCTGCCATATCGAGTACTTCGACCGTTCGATGCATGTCGCCAAGGAGATTATCGCCCTATACTGCTCGTCAGCGGCAGCGAAGTGGTGGCCATCTAGAAGGTGGTCCAGGCTGCTAGGGAAAGGTTCATCCCTCAAATTATTCCAGGATTCCCTCCATACATCCTCTGTGGCTGCAATCACCTCCTTGTTTGGCAAAGTCATGTGATTGTGGGTGTATGGTTCGCCTTTGAGGTCGTAGTTCTGGTCAACCTCAAACTGAGTTCTTAAATTTCCTTCGAAATATGATGGAAAGAAGCCTATCCAATATTGCTTGGTTAATCTGCGCATCTGCCGAAGCCAAGTGCGATGGATTCTATCGGCTATGGTAGAGGCCTTCTCTTCTGTGTCGGCCTCGATATCGATCTGAACTGCATTACATGGCAGAGCTTCAACATCAGACAGGTCGGGATTCTCTGTAAACGTCAAAACAGCCGAAGTATTTCCATTTTCATCGAACTGAAAGGTCGGTAAGATTACTAGGCCAAGATCCCTCCTGTCCGTAGAGATGCCTCGCTTGGCTAAGGCCGGACTCTTGCCGAACTCAAAAGAAGGGCATGCGCGTTTAGTAGGCAAGTCTGAGGTAAACGGTGGAGAGGAGGTAATTGTGACATCATTGAAGCGCTTGCTTATTGATTCCCATCCGCTTACGGAGCGATGGCAGAATATCTTAAATGGAAATGTATAACCAAAGCAGTACATTTTTCGACTATCCCCGGTGTTTATTATGTTATTGAGTGCAGTGCCCGAGCAAAATACCCGGTGGCGATGAGTTAGGAGTGGGTCAATCGGCCTGCAAGAGTGGGTTCGGCCTCCTTATCCCAAAGGATAGAAGGTCAGTCCAATTATGTATAACAAGGCTTTCAGCGGAATCTCTTACCCATCGCTGGCGCACCTTGAGTCCGTTGGATCGCGCTATGAATCCTGTCTCGCTGTCTCGCTGTCTCGCTGTCTCGCTGTCTCGCTGTCTCGCTGTCTCGCTGTCTCGCTCTGACAGAACTCTGACAAACCTAACTGCGGCTCTCGTCTGAACAATGTCGAAATTTCTTATAAAAATAAGCTAAGTCAATGATTCTGAAGGGATTTCATGGTGCGCGTATTCGTAGAAAAACTCTAGAAAAGAGTTCTTCATTCCGTCGTCCTGACCTGCTCAGGGGCATCCTCGCCCGCCGTATCGCCGTTGTCGCGGGCGGCATCGCTGCCGGTCGCGGGAGTAATGACCGGATTCATCACGAACCACTCGGCCGGGTCCAGTGTTTCCTTGCCGTGGCGCAGTTCCACATACAGCGGCTGCATCGCGGGAGGCGTGTTGCCGACGGACGCCGCTTCGACAAAGGCCGCGCCGAACTCGGCGGCCGAACCTTCCTGGCCTCCCATCAGCCCCATCGGCTCGCCCGCAAGCAGCACGTCGCCGGTTTCTCCGAAAACCTGAGATAGGCCCGCGACGATCAGAAGGTAGCCGCGCGCGGGCTCGACGATCATCACGTTGCCGTAATCCAGCAGGGGGCCGCGATAGCGGATCGTCGCGGGCCAGGGTGTCGTGACCAGCGCAGCGGGCGCCGTGCCGATGGTCAGGCCGGGGCGGCGGATGCCCTTGGCGTCGGGCTCGTCATAGCCGCGCAGCACGGCGCCGACCGCAGGCAGGGTCAGACTGCCCTGCGCGGCCTCGAAGTCGGCCATGGGGGCGCCGATGTCCTGTTCCATCGCGGCAATGCCGGCGGCGAAGCTGTCCAGCGTGTCGGCCGAGGCGACAAGAGCCGTCAGTTCCGCCGGGTCCTCGCCGAAGCGCACGGGCATCGAGGAGCGGTCGGTGACGGCCGAGGCCAGCAGCCGCCGCGCTTCCTGCACCTGGGCCAGACCCTGGGCCAGCGTGTCGGCGGCGGATTGCTCGATGCCGCGGACGATGGCGATCTCGTCGAGGCTCGCCTTGAGCCGGTCGGCCTCGGCCTGAAGGGCGGGGGTGACGGCGGACAGGATCATGCCCGATTGCGCGGTGCTGGCGGCGCCTGCCGGGTGCAGCAACATCAGCGTTTCGGGTGAATCCTGCATTGCCATCATCACGCCGATGATCCGAGACAGGTGGTCGCGCTGTTCCTCGAACTCGGCGCGCACCTGCGCCTCGCGCAGCGCGGCGCGGCGCAGGCTGTCGCGCAGCGCGGCCTGACCCTGCTCATAGGCGCGGATCACCTCGGACAGCGCGATCACCTGGTCGTCAGCGGTCAGCGCGACGTCCAGACGGGCAATGGCCTCGCGCAGGCCCGCTGCCGCCGCAGCAGCCTCGCGCGCCGTGGCCTCGGCCGGGGTCTCGCCCACCGTGGCGCCGGGGGCCGCAGGATCGCCCGCCGCCGTGGTGACGGCCCCGCGCCCGCCTTCCGACACCACCGTCTGCGCCAGGCCCGCGCCCGCGGCCAGCAGCGCGGCAAGCGCGACCGTGGCGGTGCGCAGAAGGGCGGGGGCGCGCGTCATGGCCGCTCGATCAGGCTGCGCCCGGTCATCTCGGGCGGCAGGGGCAGGCCCATCAGGTCCAGCACCGTGGGCGCCACGTCGGCCAGCCGCCCGCCCACACGCAGCGACGCACCCTGCGGGCCGCGATAAACGATCACAGGCACGGGGTTGGTGGTATGCGCCGTATGCGGCCCGCCGGTCGCCGGGTCCACCATCATCTCGCAATTCCCGTGGTCGGCGATGACGACCGCCGCGCCGCCCACGCGGTCCAGCGCCTCGATCATCCGGCCGAGGCTCCGGTCCACCGCCTCGCAGGCGCAGATCGCGGCGGGCAGGCTGCCGGTGTGGCCCACCATGTCGGGGTTGGCGAAATTCACCACGATCAGGTCGTAGCCCTCGCCGATGGCCTGCACGAGCCGGTCGGACACTTCGCCTGCCGCCATTTCCGGGGCGAGGTCATAGGTCGCGACCTTGGGGCTGGACGGCATGTGGCGGTCCTCGCCGGGTTCGGGCGCTTCCTTGCCGCCGTTCAGGAAGAAGGTGACGTGCGGATATTTCTCGGTCTCGGCCAGCCGGAACTGGCGCAGGCCATGGGCCGCGACCCAGGCGCCCAGGGTGTTCGTCACCTGCCGCTTGGGATAGGCGGCGCTCATGAATTCGTCGTGACGGGCCGAGTAATCGACCATTCCCAGCACCCCGGACCAGTGGGGGCGTCCGGTCACGTCGAACTCGGCAAAGCCCGGCTGGGCGATAGCGGCCATGATCTCGCGAGCGCGGTCGGCGCGGAAGTTCAGGCAGAAGAAGCCGTCGCCGTCCCGTGCGCCGGCATAGCCGGGCAGGACCGTCGGCATGATGAACTCGTCCGTCTCGCCGCGCGCATAGGCCTCGGAGACGGCGGTCGGGGCGTCGGCGGCCTGAAGCCCCTGGCCGCGCACGATGGCACCATAGGCGCGCGCCACGCGGTCCCAGCGGTTGTCGCGGTCCATGGCATAATAGCGCCCCGTGACAGTGCCGATCGTGACGCCCTCGGGCAGGTTGCCCGCCAGTTCGGTGACAAAGCCCAAGGCCGATTCGGGGGGCACGTCGCGCCCGTCGGTGATCGCGTGCAGTACGACCGGCAGTCCCTGGTCGGCCACCGCCTTGCAGGCCGCGACCACATGGGCGATGTGCCCATGCACGCCGCCATCCGACACCACGCCCATCAGATGCGCCGTGCCGCCCGCCGCGCGCAGCCGATCCACGAAGCCGCGGATGCCGGGATTCTCGAAGAAGCTGCCGTCCTCGATCGCGAGGTCGATCTGGCCCAGGTCCATCGCCACCACGCGCCCTGCGCCGATATTGGTGTGTCCGACCTCGGAATTACCCATCTGCCCGCGCGGCAGCCCCACGTCCGGCCCGTAGGTGATCAGGGTCGAGTTGGGGCAGTCCCGCCGCAGCCGGTCCATGTTCGGGGTCGTGGCCTGATCGGGCGCGCTGAACTCGGGATGTTCGGCAATCCCCCAGCCATCGAGGATGCAAAGGACGACGGGGCGGGGGTTGGACATGAAGGGGGTCTTTCGGCGGCCTGAAGTGCCGGGTTTTTACGGCTCCGCCCGGCAAGGGGCAAGGCAAGAGCCCGCAAGGCCGCGCCCTGCGCGTGACCTCGGGCGGGCGATGGCTTAGGTGAGGGGCTGACCCAAGCTCGAGTGTGCCGATGCAAGCCTGCCCGCCCGTGGAACTGAAGGTGCTGGACGCCCGCCTGCGGGACTGGGGTCTGCCCGACTGGCAGACGCCCATGGCGGCGGCGCTGGACCTGCGCGCCTGTCTGGACGCGCCCTTGGCGCTGCATCCGCAGGCCCCGGCCGAGCTGGTGCGGTCCGGAATCGCGCTGCACATGGCCGACCCGCACCTTGCGGCGGTGATCCTGCCACGGTCGGGGCTCGGGCACCGCACAGGGCTGGTGATGGGCAATGCCGCAGGCCTGATCGACGCCGACTACACTGACGAGATTCTCATCAGCGCCTGGAACCGCAACCCGCCGGGCAGCGCGCCCATCCTCATCCAGCCCGGAGAGCGGATCGCGCAGATGCTGTTCGTCCCCGTGATCCGCCCGGCGCTGGTCGAGGTGGCCGAGTTCTCGCGCACAAGCGGGCGAATGGGCGGTTTCGGCTCGACGGGGGTCTGAGATGCTGTGGACGCTGCTGCTGGTCGTTGCGGGGATCGCCGTCGCCCGCCGCTTCGGGTCCGGGGTGCTGGCTGCCATCCTGGCCGCGATCTGGCTGGCCGGAGTGGCGGGCCTCTGGCAGCGCCACCAGGGCGGGCAGGGACTGATGCCTTCGGACCTGTGGGTTCCGGCCGCGGGCCTTGCGGCGCTGGGCGCGGGTTATGCCGCGCTGATCGGGCGTCTGCGGCGGCGCGCCCGCGAACAGCAGCCTGCGGGCGCGGGTCTGACCGTGGCTCGGCCCCGAGGCAGGGCGGAGCCGCCTGCACCGCCCACGGTCGGCCCGGTCGAGGCGGCATCCGTTCGCGAGGCGATGCCCGCAGATCCGGCCCAGCCGCTCGGCGACGCCGAACTGGACCGCTATGCCCGCCACATTGTCCTGCGGGAACTGGGCGGGGCGGGGCAGCGGCGGCTGCGGGCCTCGCGCGTGCTGGTCGTGGGTGCGGGCGGCCTGGGCGCACCGGTGCTGATGTATCTGGCGGCTGCGGGCGTGGGGCGGATCACGGTGGCGGACGATGACACGGTCGGGCTGTCGAACCTGCAGCGGCAGGTGATCTTTTCCACCGCCGACATCGGCCGCCCCAAGGTCGAGGCCGCCGCCGAGGCGCTGGGCCGGCTGAACCCCCATGTCGGCGTGACCGCGCTGGTCCGCCGCATCGGGGCAGGGGACGCCGAACTGGTCGCTGGCCATGATCTCGTGATCGACGGCACCGACAGCTTCGCCGCGCGCCAGGCGGTCAACGCGGCCTGCGTTGCGGCTGGTGTGCCGCTGCTTGCGGGCTCGATCGCGCAATGGGAAGGGCAGGTCGCGCTTTACGATCCCGCGCGCGGCGCGCCCTGCCTTGCCTGCGTCTTCCCCGAGCCGCCTGCGCAGGGCCTTGCCATGTCCTGCGCCGAGGCGGGTGTCGTCGGCGCCCTGCCGGGAGTCGTCGGCGGGCTGATGGCGCTTGAGGCGATCAAGGAACTGGCCCGCATTCCCGAAAGCGGCGCGGGAGCGGGACTGCGGGGGCGCATGCTGATCCTTGACGGGTTGTGGGGCGACACGCGCAGTGTCAGCATCCCGCGCCGCGCCGGCTGCCCGGTCTGCGGGGGCGAACATTCCATCTACTCCGCGTGAATGGATGTGAGCGGCTGTGCATTCGGCATGGCAGGCAGGCCGCCGCCGATGTGTCGCCAAAGCCGCAATGCGTCGGCGACTCGCCGCCGCTGCAATTTCTCTTTGGAAAACAGGGAACGAAATCCCACGCTTGCGACGTTGAAGGGTGACGCGGCCCGGGGCCGATCGTTGTTCAAGTGGGAGTAACCGAAAAATGACCTATCTGAAGCCCGTTCTGGCCGTCGCCGCGGCCTTGTCGCTGTCGGCCTGCATGCCTGGCGCGACCGTCACCACCGTCAGCACCCCCGGCTCCGAGCCGGTCACGGTCGTGGATGGTCCCGAGATCGCGCCCGCCGCTCCGGAAGCGACCGCCGGCACCCCCGGCGCGGACACGCTGGACGGCACCTGGAACCTCGTCGCCTCGCAGTGCGGCGATCCCGCCAGCGAAGGCCGCCTGACCATCCAGGGCAACAAGTTCACCTTCCCAACCGCGGAATGCACCGTGGGCTCGTCCGAGGTGCAGACGAACTACACCTCGGTGTCGCTGGGCTGCTCGGGCGCGGCGAACCGCCAGCTGAACATCTCGATCCGCCCCGGCGTGATGCGGCTGACCGAAGGCGCGACCACGCTGACCTATTATCGCTGCATGTGACCGGGCCCGCCCGGCACGGCATCTGACGGCACGCGCAGGCACCCCGGGCATGGGTCCGGGGTGAGGGACGGAAGGGTTACTCTCGGGTTTCCTCGGGATCGACGCCCCACAGCGAGGTCTTGGGGACCCACCCCTTTTCGCCCCCGCCTGACACGCGGCACCAGTCGATGCTGCATTCGTGCAACCGGACGATCGCGCCCGCCTCGGCCCGCGCCAGCACCGAGCCGTTTGCGTCAGGACGGCTGCGCAGTTCGGCCATGTCGGTCGTGACGATGGCCGTCCGTACGCCAGACAGCAGCGAGTAATGCACCCAGCCGCCCGCGCCGTCCTGGTCTTCGACCCGACGCCAGTGGCCGAATTCGGCCACGACCCGCAGGGGCATCCCCGGATGGCGGAAGACCCAGTCGATGCGGTGAGACAGCGACGGCCCGCGCCGGGCGTTCCCCTCGCCGCCCTTCAGGCTGACATAGCGGGGCAGGGGCAGGTTGGTGACGGGCCCGCGGTTCGGGTCGCGCGGCTTGTCCTGGTGGCGGCTGATCAGGGAATCCGCGGATACGTCGCCGGGGTTGATCTGGATCGCGGGCGCCTCGGCCGAGGCCGCGCCGTCCCCGCTCGCCCGGGGGCTCTGCGCCTGGGCCGGCAGCGTCAGCGCCAGCCCGGCGGCCAGCAGTCCCGTGCCCGCTGCGGCCATTGCGGGGCGGCGCAGCCGTGCCACGCACGCCTCCGCCACCGATCGGGTCACGGATCGCAATGTCATGTCGTCGTCCTTGCCTGCCGCGGCGCGCGGCGCCTGTCTGCCTGTCGGGCGCGTGGCCCCGGGGCCTTGTGCCTGCCCCGCCTGACGGTAAGTTTGCCAAACGCAACGTGGTATTGGAAGAGAGGTCACATGGCTGGCACCGCACCCCCGCGTGATCGGCTGAAGGTCACCGTGACCCGCCGCCTGCCCCAACCCGTCGAATCGCGCCTGGCCGAACTGTTCGACGTGTCGCTGCGCGAGGTCGATGTCCGCATGAGCCGCGACGAGCTGGTCCAGGCCCTGAAGGACAGCGACGTGCTGGTCCCCACCGTCACCGACCAGATCGACGCGCGGCTTCTGGGACAGGCGGGCGAGCGGCTGAAGCTGATCGCCAACTATGGCGCGGGGGTCGATCACATCGACGTGGAAAGCGCCCGCCAGCGCGGCATCCAGGTCACGAACACCCCCGGGGTCGTGACCGAGGACACCGCCGACATGGCGATCGCGCTGATGCTGGCCGTCACCCGCCGCATCCCGGAAGGTCTGGCCGAGATGCAGACCGGCCGCTGGGAAGGCTGGGCCCCCACCGCGCATCTTGGCGGGCGGATCGGCGGCAAGCGGCTGGGCATCCTCGGGATGGGCCGGATCGGGCAGGCCGTGGCGCGGCGGGCCAATGTCTTCGGGATGCAGGTCCATTACCACAACCGCCGCCGCCTTCGCCCCGAGGTCGAGGCCGAGCTGCGGGCGACCTACTGGGAAAGCCTCGACCAGATGCTGGCGCGGGTGGACATCCTGTCGATCAACGCGCCGCACACGCCATCCACCTTTCACCTTCTGAACGCGCGGCGGCTGAAGCTGATGAAGCCTTCGGCGGTGATCGTGAACACCTCGCGCGGCGAGGTCATCGACGAGAACGCCCTGACCCGGATGCTGCGCGCCGGAGAGCTTGCGGGCGCTGGCCTGGACGTCTTCGAGCATGGGCACGACATCAACCCCCGCCTGCGCGAGGCCCCGAATGTGGTGATGCTGCCGCACATGGGCTCGGCCACCACCGAGGGCCGGATCGAGATGGGCGAGAAGGTCATCATCAACATCAAGACCTTTGCCGACGGCCACCGCCCGCCGGATCTGGTGCTGCCCTCGATGCTGTAAGGCGTTGCCCCGCGCCGTCAGGTCGCGGGGCCTTTTCCTCGGACCATGGCGGAAAAGCAAAAGGCCGGTCTTGCGACCGGCCTTTTTGATGTTGGAGCGGGCGATGAGATTCGAACTCACGACCCTAACCTTGGCAAGGTTATGCTCTACCCCTGAGCTACGCCCGCGCTCCGTCCCGGTTGCTTCCGCCGCCGGTGGAGGGGGATTTAGCCAAGGCGGCGAAGGGCTGCAAGAGGAAAAATTCACCGATCCGCAGATGACGCGCCGTCGCGGGTGGGGCGCGGCGCGCGGACGCAGGCAAGCTTGCGTCCTTGCAGGGCTTTCCTCTTGAAAAAGGCGAGGCTTGACGGCATATGGCCAAGGTCCGCGACTGGCGGGCTCCAGACAGGAGAGATCATGGCCAAGGAAGAGATGCTCGAATTCCCCGGCGTGGTGAAGGAACTCCTGCCCAACGCGACGTTCCGGGTCGAGCTCGAAAACGGCCATGAGATCATCGCGCATATGGCAGGCAAGATGCGCAAGAACCGCATCCGCGTTCTCGCCGGCGACAAGGTCCAGGTGGAAATGAACACCTATGACCTCAGCAAGGGGCGGATCAATTACCGCTTCAAGTAAGGCGGACCGGCAACGATTCGTGCTGGCTTCGGCCAGTCCGCGCCGGATCGAGCTGCTGGCCCAGATCGGCATCGCCCCCCATGCCGTTGTTCCCGCCGATATCGACGAATCCCCCCGCAAGGGCGAATCACCCCGTGCCTATGTCGCGCGGATGGCGGCCGAGAAGGCCGCGGCCGTCGCCGCTGTCGAGCCCGGTGTGGTTCTGGCCGCCGACACGACCGTCGTCGCGGGCCGCCGCATCCTGGGCAAGCCTGTGGACGCGGCCGAGGCCGCCGGTTTCCTGCGCCTTCTGTCCGGCCGCCGCCACCGCGTCATGACCGCGGTCACCGTCATGGCCGGGGGGCGTGCCCGCCACAGGCTGGTCGACACCGTGGTGCGCCTGCGCCAGCTGTCGGATGCCGAGATCGCGGCTTATGTCGCTGGTGGCGACTGGCGCGGCAAGGCGGGCGGCTATGGCATCCAGGGACCCGCAGGCGCCTTCGTGGCCTGGATGCAGGGATCGTTCAGCGCCGTTGTGGGTTTGCCTCTGTCCGAAACATCCGTGCTGCTGTCGGCCTGCGGGATCACCCCGGCCACCGCGAAGGAGTAAGCACATGAAGGGTCGCCAGGTCGTCCTGGGCCACCAATGGGGCCGCGAGGCCGCTGCCCTGATGGTCGATGGGCGGGTCGAGGATCTGCTGCTGGACCTCAGCGCCCTGACCACGCTGCCGCCGGGCGCCATCTGCCGCGCTGTCGTGGATCGGCTGGTCAAGGGGCAGGGCGGTGTCTTCGTCCGCCTGCCGGATGGTGAGCGAGGGTTCCTGCGCGACGCCAAGGGCCTGTCCGAAGGGCAGAGCCTGATCGTGCAGGTCACGGGCGCACCCGATGACGGCAAGGCGATTCCCGTCAGCCAGCGGGTGCTGTTCCGCGGCCAGAATGCCATCGTCACGCCCGGCGCGCCCGGCGTGAACGTGTCTCGCCGCATCAGGGACGAGGAGCATCGTGGGCGATTGACGGCCTTGGGAACGGCTGCGCTGGAGGGTGCGCCCGAAAGCTTCGGCCTTGTCATGCGCAGCGCGGCGGCCGGCGCCGACAACGAGACAATCGACGAGGAACTCGAAGGGCTGGTGGCGCTTGCCATTGCCGTGATGTCGGACGCGCAGGGCCGTCCCGAGCTGCTGGTCGATGCCGAGCAGCCCTGGCGTGCCGCCTGGATCGACTGGGCCGACCCGCCCCCCGATGACGTGGACGACAGCGAGGGCGCCTTTGACGTTCATGGTGTCAGCGCCGCGATCGATGCGCTGCTCGACCCCGAACTCGACCTGCCCGGCGGTGGCTTTGCGGTGATCGAATCGACCCGCGCGCTGGTCGCCGTGGACGTGAACACCGGCCGGGACACCTCGCCCGCAGCCGCGCTCAAGGCCAATATCGCGCTGGCCCGCGACCTCCCGCGGCAGTTGCGCCTGCGCGGCCTTGGCGGACAGGTGGTGATCGACTTCGCGCCGATGCCCAAGCGCGACCGCGGCACGCTGGAACAGGTGCTGCGCGCCGCCTTCAAGGCGGACGGCACCGAAACCACGCTGGTCGGCTGGACCGCGATGGGACTTTTCGAGTTGAACCGCAAGCGCGACCGCGTCCCTCTGGTCGCCGTTGCCCTTGCGGGAGAAGAGGAATGACCTGTCCCATCTGCGGCAAGTCCACGGTTCCCGCCTATCGCCCTTTCTGTTCCAAGCGCTGCGCGGACGTGGACCTCGCCCGCTGGCTGCGCGGCGATTATGCGATTCCGGGAGAGCCCGCAGGCGACACCCCGCCCCGCGACGACGAGAGTTGATTTTCGCTCTGGACAGCCGCGCCGGGCTTGTCTAGGAACGCCCCACCCGAGGGCAGCCGCCCCCGAGTGCCCGGATAGCTCAGTTGGTAGAGCAGCGGATTGAAAATCCGCGTGTCGGCGGTTCAAATCCGTCTCCGGGCACCATCATAAATCTTTGATTTATTTGTTTAAAATAGCTGGCACTGGTGCCGGCATCATTGCTGTTCGTCTCGGCTCTACTTCGGGGGGCACATATGGGGCACAAGATCCTGCGAACTGCTGAGGAGGTTCCGAGCTTGACCTCGGACCTGACTCGGAGACGTGCTCCAGCATCTGTGGTGGCGGACGAGGGACAGTGAGGCAATACACTTCCGCATCCCCGCATCACGTTCCCTGTAAGTCGGGTTGACACGGTCTTGATCTCTGGAACAAAACGAGAACATTACTGTTGTCCTTTTGTCCTGCCGGAGCCTTCCTCCCGATGTCTGCTTCGCCCGCTGCCCTTTCCCACTTGCGTGCGCAGATCGCCCGGATCGAGGGCGACAGTAGGCGGGCATCGGGCGTTCTCCCCTTCGGCCTTCCCGAACTCGACCAACGCCTGCCGGGAGGCGGCCTGGCACTGGGCTGCCTGCACGAGGTGGCGGGGGGTGGCAACGGGGCTGTGGATGGCGCTGCGGCGGCCTGCTTCGCGGCCGGGATCGCGGCACGCCTGCCCGGCCAGGTGCTCTGGTGCGTGATCCGAGCCGACCTCTTCGCCCCCGGTTTGGCGCAGGCAGGCCTGCCGCCCGGCCGGGTGATCCATGTCGAGGCGGGGGACGAACGGGACGT